>NZ_JBLYNV010000011.1:0-105429 GCF_049310165.1 Endozoicomonas sp. ALE010
GATTCGAACCAACGACCTTCGGGTTATGAGCCCGACGAGCTACCAGACTGCTCCATCCCGCGACAAAACTGTTCAGCTGATTCTTTAAAAAACATCAACTGCTTTACAAAAGTGGTTGCGGGAGCTGGATTCGAACCAACGACCTTCGGGTTATGAGCCCGACGAGCTACCAGACTGCTCCATCCCGCGTCGAAAGAGAGGCGAATTATAGGGACGCTGGTTATAATGTCAAGGATTACCTGCGGCAAAAGGAGAGGGTGAAAGTGAGTGCGGTATTGGTTATGCACGGATACCGCACGACAATTGACAATTATTAGCTGGCCACCGCTTTATTCGCGATCAACTGGTTCACGACTTCAGGATCTGCCAGCGTTGATGTGTCGCCAAGGTTTTCGAACTCGTCAGCAGCTATTTTCCGAAGAATCCGCCTCATGATTTTTCCAGACCGGGTCTTGGGAAGTCCCGGGGCCCACTGAATAATATCCGGGGTAGCAATTGGCCCTATTTCTTTCCTTACCCATTCCTTCAGGTTCTTTTTCAGGTCTTCACTGCTGTCTGTCCCGCTATTGAGCGTGACATAAACATAGATCCCCTGGCCCTTGATATGGTGTGGGAAACCGACAACCGCAGCTTCCGCCACCTGCTGATGGGCTACCATTGCCGATTCTATTTCTGCCGTTCCCATACGGTGGCCGGAAACATTAATGACATCATCCACACGACCGGTGATCCAGTAATAGCCATCTTCATCCCTTCGGGCTCCGTCACCTGTTGTATACATACCTTTAAACGATGAGAAGTAGGTTTGAACAAACCGTTCATGATCTCCATAGACGGTTCTCGCTTGTCCGGGCCAGCTATCCAGGATAACAAGATTGCCTTCTCCGGGGCCATGGATCAGACGACCCATGTTATCTACCAGGGCAGGCTGTACACCAAAGAATGGTCGTGTGGCTGAACCCGGCTTAAGGTCAGTGGCTCCCGGAAGTGGAGTCAGCATTGCAGCGCCTGTTTCGGTCTGCCACCAGGTGTCGACAATAGGGCAGCGCTCTTCACCAATGGTTGAGTAGTACCAGCTCCAGGCCTCCGGGTTAATGGGTTCCCCGACAGAGCCCAGCAATCTCAGTGAGTTTCGATGAGTGTCTTTGACCACTGCATCGCCTTCTGCCATTAATGAGCGGATAGCTGTTGGTGCAATATAAAGAATATTCACAGCGTGTTTATCGATGATTTTGCTGATGCGATTGGTTTCAGGATAATTAGGCACTCCCTCATGCATCACAATGGTTGCGCCATTCAACAGAGGGCCATAGGTGACGTATGAGTGTCCGGTAATCCAGCCAACGTCAGCATTGCACCAGAAGACTTCGCCGGGTTGATAGTCAAATACATATTGATGGGTCATGGAAGCGTATACCAGGTAGCCACCTGTGGTATGCATGACACCCTTTGGCTTTCCGGTAGAGCCTGAGGTATAGAGGATAAAGAGTGGATCCTCGGCATTCATCTCCCTGGCTTCGCAGTGTGGCGAAGTGAGTGCGGTTAGCTCCTGCCACCAGACGTCACGGTGACGATGCCAGGCAATATCAGCGCCTGTGTGCTTGAGAACAATGACCTTCTCAATGGTGTGTGTGTCGGGGTGTGTCAGTGCTTCATCGACGTTGCTTTTCAGAGGGACTGTGCGCCCGCCTCGAACACCTTCATCGGCAGTCACGACAATCTTTGCTTTTGAGTCAATGATTCTTCCTGCCAGAGCCTCCGGTGAGAATCCGCCAAACACCACGGAATGAATGGCCCCGATACGGCTGCAGGCCAGCATGGCGACGGTGGCTTCGATGACCATGGGCATATAGATCGCTACCACATCACCTTTGCGAACACCCTGACTCTTCAATGCATTGGCGAAGCGGCATACCAGTTCATGCAGTTCCCGGTAGGTCACCTTTCTGGCTTCACCTTCATCATCCGGCTCCCAGATAATGGCCAGTTGGTCACCTCGCTCTTCCAGGTGCCGGTCAAGGCAGTTGTAGGACGCATTGGTGGTACCATCATAAAACCAGTTGATACTGACGAAGTGGTCGTCAAAAGAGACTTTTCTCACTTTGGAGAAAGGCTGGAACCAGTGGATGCGTTGACCGTGTTCGCGCCAGAAGCCTTCAGGGTTAATGATGGATTGCTGATACATTTCCAGATACTGGTCGTTGTTAACCAGTGTGTTCTCAAGAGCAGCAGGTTTAACTGGATAAACGGAGGTGTCAGACATATCACTTCCCTTAGTGTTGTTATTATTATTTAGTTCAAAATGACTCAGGGCGGTTGTTATTTTGTTGAGGTTGAGTGATTGCTCAATAAAACGACTGTGAACGTATTTATTGAAGTGTTCTCAGTTTAGGATTTGCAGGGATTTCTGGTATTAGACTTTGGTCTTAACTTCTATCAGATAAAGTATCTGGTCCCGGTTTTGTGCATTTAATAACCCTATCACTATTTTGACTGATATCGAAAGTATCAGCCTTCTGACTAACGTACGATCAAGGGCGACATTCCACGGGCACCGGTGTATATTTCGCTGAGGATGACTTATAAGAATAATAGCTATGTCTGGATGGATACTGGCCCTTATTGCCACAGTGTACGTCGCCTGTCTTTTTGTTGCCGCCTGGTTTGGTGATTATCGGGGGGCTGCTTTCAGAAAACGCTGGCAGCCCTTGATTTACAGTCTTTCTCTGGCTGTTTACTGCACTTCCTGGACTTTTTTCGGTGCTGTGGGGCAGGCCAGTGAAAACCTGTGGTCATTTCTTCCCATCTATCTTGGTCCCATCCTGGTTTTTGTTCTTTTCTGGAAGCTTCTGGTCAAGCTGATTACTGTCAGTAAACAGGAGAACATTACGTCAATTGCCGACTTTATCGCTTCCCGCCATGGTCGTTCCCACTTTATGGCGATTCTGGTGACCCTCATTCTGGTCATTGGTGTGCTTCCCTATATAGCGCTGCAGCTAAAAGCTATTGTGATGGGCTTTGCTCAGCTGACGGATGACAGTCCAGAGTCTGGCCGATGGTCTCGGGAAGATCTGGCATTAGCCATCACCTTAACCCTGAGTGTTTTTGTCATTATGTTTGGTACCCGAAAGCTGGATGCTACCGAGCACCAGAATGGCATTATGACGGCTATTGCCTTTGAGTCTCTGGTTAAGCTCTCGGTTTTCCTGCTGGTGGGAATCTGGGTTTCGTGGGCTGCTGTGGATCATATTAGTCTTGATGCCATCATCCAGCCGGGTGACGGGAATGCCGGGGTCAGCTGGTTTGATAGTATTATCATGCCTACGGTAATGGCCATGGCAGCCATACTGTGTCTGCCCCGACAATTTCATGTCACGGTGGTAGAAAACAGCAGCATTGATGATTTCCATAAGGCTCGATGGCTGTTTCCTGCCTATTTGTTGTTACTGGCTCTGTTTGTGATACCCCTGGCGCTGGCTGGCAATCAGCTATTGGGCAGCACTGTGCCCGGTGATGCCTATTTGATTGAACTGCCAAAACTGATGGGCAACTTACCCATGGCTGTGCTGGCTTTTCTGGGGGGCGTGTCTGCTGCCATCAGCATGGTGATTGTGGCAACACTGGCTTTGACCACCATGGTATCCAACGAAATTTTAATGCCATTACTGCTGCGCAGAAATAATCACAGTTACCGCGACAGTAATGACTTTTACCGGTTCAGTGGCCTGTTGCTGACGGTAAGACGTACGACGATTGTCATTTTATTGATGTTGTCATGGGTTGTTTATCGACTGCTGGAAGGCGCTGGTTCTCTGGCTGCTATCGGTCAGATGTCATTTTCGGCCGTTGCTCAACTCGCCCCGGTGTTGCTGGGTAGTCTCTACATCAGGGAAAGCAATGCCCGGGCAGCCGCCGGTGGCCTGTTAGTGGGTTTTATGGTCTGGCTTTTCTGCCTGATAGTACCTGTGCTGGTTGATGTTTCATGGCTGGGTACCAGTGTTGTTCAGCAAGGTGTTTTTGGTTATGAGTGGCTTAAGCCGGATAATCTTTTTGGTCTGGGTATTACCGGTACGGTCACCGGAGCAACACTGGTTGCGCTGTCGCTGAATACCTTTGTCTATCTTTGTGGCTGTCTTTACCTGAGGCCGGGTATTGAAGAGAGAAGGCAGTCCCGGAAGTTTGTTGATGCGGTCCTGTCTGAAGATGGTGTTTTCCCGAATGCAGCCATTACGGTAGAAGAGCTTGAACAGCTGGCCAGCCGCTTTGTCAGTAAAAACCGGGTGCAGGGTGTTATTCAACGCTTTGAGTCCGGGGATAGAGGGCTGCTATTCGGAGCGCTGAATGGTCATAAGCAGGCAGGGCCAGAACTGGTGGCCGCGATTGAACGGTTGCTTGCAGGAACGCTGGGGGCGTCATCGGCCCGTATTGTGATGAAGTCTCTGGCACATGGGAATGTCGCGCTTGAAGAAGTTCAGGCTATGGTGGATGAGGCCTCGGAAGTCTTTCAGTTCAACCGGGAACTGCTGCAGGGAGCGATTGAGCATATCAGCATGGGGATCAGTGTGGTTGATCGTAACCTGGAGTTAGTTGCCTGGAATCAGCAATATCTGCAGTTGTTTGACTACCCGAATGACCTGATTAAGGTGGGTCGTCCCATTGCAGATGTTATTCGGCATAATGCCCTGAATGGACTTTGCGGAGTCGGTGATGTAGACCATCACGTCAATAAACGACTGTCATATATGAGGAATGGGACGGCCCATCGCTCAGAAAGGCGGCGACAGGATGGCAGGGTGATTCAGATTCAGGGGAATCCCATGCCCGGTGGTGGATTTGTTATGGCTTTCACCGATATCACCGGGTTCCGTCAGGTTGAGCAGGCCCTGAAAGAAGCAAATGAAAGCCTGGAGCATCGGGTGCAGGAGCGGACAAAAGAGCTGTCATTGTTAAATGTGCAACTTTTAGGGGCAAAGTCACAGGCAGAGAAAGCGAACCACTTGCGTTCACGTTTTTTTGCGGCAATCAGCCATGACCTTATGCAGCCAATGAATGCGGCTCGACTATTTACTGCCTCCATGGAACTGGAAGCAAAAGGCACCGTGCATGAAGAACTGGCGCAAAATATCAGCAACTCATTAAGGTCTGCGGAGCATTTGTTGACAGATTTGCTGGATATGTCGCGAATCGAAGCGGGTAAGGTGGCGGTGAATCTTCGGGATGTTCCTGTAATGGAGGTGTTAGAGCCCCTGAGGTCCGAGTTTTCGCTGTTGTCGAAAGAGAATGGGCTGATGTTCAGGGTGGTCAGTTCTGATCGGCGCATTAAAACCGATCCGGTGCTCCTGAGAAGAATATTACAAAATTTCCTGACCAATGCGTTTCGTTATGTTGCCAGCACCCATAAAACAGGAAAAGTGCTGCTGGGATGTCGTTTTATCAACAATCAACAGCTGAGACTTGAGGTAAGGGATAATGGGCAGGGCATACCCCAAGACAAGCAGGCACTGATTTTTGCAGAATTTGAGCGGTTATCGACAGCCGTGAATGGGCTGGGGCTTGGGCTCTCCATTGCTAAAGGTATAGCTCAGATCCTTGAGGCAAAAATTTCCTTGTCATCGTCGCCGGGAGAGGGGGCTGTTTTTTCCGTTGTGGTTCCTTTGGTCTCTGGAAGTATTGTGGATCCCGCAGTGGTACCTTGTGATCCTGATCAGGGGAGCATGGGGTTGAAGGTTCTGTGTGTGGATGATGAACCGGACATTATCAAAGGTATGGCCAGTCTGTTAACTCGTTGGGGGTGTCGGGTGGAGACTGCACAAAGTCATCATGAAGCGATTCATTCGCTTGAGGTCATGACGCCTGATTTATTGATGGTGGATTACCAGATGGGCGATCAGGCCAGCGGTATTGAGTTGATAGAACGTATCCGTAAAAGGTCAGGTTATCAAACAGGTGCTGTTCTGGTCACCGCGAATCAACAGGATGAACTGCGGCAACGATGCCGGGAGCTGAATATCAGCTATTTGAAAAAGCCCGTCAAGCCAGCCTCCATGAGGGCCATTCTGAACCGTTATGACGTTGAAAAACACCCGTTAGAAACGGTTTAGTCTTCGGTTTTATGATCTTCCGGATCCTGCCCGGGCATCTCAATTTCCAGCGCTTTGATGGCGATCACCGCCTGGGTCCTGCTTCTGACCCCCAGTTTTTTGAAAATGGCGGTCACATGGGCCTTGATCGTCGCTTCCGAAACATTCAGGTCATAGGCAATCTGCTTATTCAACAGGCCTTCACTGATCATGCCCAGAACCCTGAACTGCTGTGGTGTCAGGGTTGCCAGTCTGGCTTCCATATCACTGCTTTGCCGGGATTCGACAGGTTGGAAATTATCAGGCCACCAGTTTTCTCCATCCAGAACTTTGATAATGGCGACTTTCAGGACATCCAGCGGCGTAGACTTTGGAATGAAGCCACTGGCTCCATGGTTTTTGGTTTTCTGTATGATCTGCTGGTCATCAGAAGCTGAAACAATGACAACAGGAACATCCGGATATTGCCCTCTGAGAAATATCAACCCGGACAGCCCGTGCGCTCCCGGCATGTGCAGATCCAGCAAGATGAGATCCGGTGAGGCATTGTTGTCCAGAAGCATTTGCAGTTCAGCGATTGAACCAGCTTCGTGGATCACAGGTTCCTTGAGTGCGAGACCAACAGAGGACTTGAGAGCAGTCCGGAATAAGGGGTGGTCATCGGCAATTATTATTGTGTAGTCCATTTTTTGAGGTTGCCATTATCTGTTTGATCGGTCAATTAAATAACCTCTGTGAACCCTTCAAAGACTCAGAGGTTTATTAAAGTATAAGTAAATCGATTTCATATGATGGAACTATTCTCTGTTGGGGCGGTCATAATTAGTGGATATCTACTGAAATAAGGGCACTAAATGGTTGGTTCGGTCAATTTTTCTTCAGTTCCAGTTGCTGTTGATCAGGGTAAATACACTAAGGAATATTTTGAAGATTATGAATCAAAGGCTCAAAGCCTGGCTGAATTAAAAGAGGACCGGGAAAAGAGTCCTGGATGGAATACAGTCAAGACGGTTGCGGTTTCTTCCCTTGCGGCAGTTTCCCAGCTCGGACAACTGGTTGGTAGCATTTTTGGCCATACTGTCTTTGCGCTCCCATCTGCCTTGGTGGGTGGGGTTTTCGGCTTTTGTGTTTATGCGCCCTTTATGAAGGCTGTGGATCATCTTTCGGGGAGAGAAAACACCAAGTCGTTCCTGGAATATACGATTACTCCAGCAAACATACTGAGTAATTTTATCTATAACCGGGTTACCGACCTTGCCTGTCGATATGTTGTGGGTTTCGGGCTTATGGTTGCGGTTGTGGAACCTGTGAATATCATCCTCGGCGGTCTGGCAGCAGGCACTTTATTGTCCCCACTGATTTACAATGACTTTAAACATAATAAATCCAATAATGTCGAGCATTTCATCGATGGTCCGGGAAATTTTTCAGTCAAGCTCAGTGCACAACACTATTTATGGCAAAAATTTGATGATTGGGCTGCGGGCATTAAAAGAACCCCTTTAGCTCTTCATGATCGAATTGCAGCTAAAGTGGTTGCCGAGCAGGTTTCTATCAAGGAATTGGCTGATCTGGTTGGCTGATGATAAAGGGCATTCATTTCCCCGACTGCTTTACAGGCGCTCAATAACGCCTGTTGCAAAGCACTACACCCATTCTCAGCAGGGCGAAAATTAATCACAGGCATTATGAAGTCGGTGCCTGGTATGGCCCATGAAGGCTTTGCTTTGTGCATTTTGGTGATACCGGACTAAAGCATTCCGGATGTTTGCCATAAATGTCTGAGTAAAATGCCTGTATTTCCGAAAGGTCTTTTTCGATGTCCTCCCCTGGCTCGATAACAGGACCAAATCCTCCGGTTCTGTCCTTGAAATCAAGAAAGGCAAGTACAATGGGGATGCCGGCATTTTTTGCCATATGGTAGAAGCCTGTGTGCCACCGCTCGCCGAGTGCCCGGGTACCTTCAGGGCATATCACCAGGCCCAGCTTTCTGTGTTGCTTGAAAGTACAGACCGCCTGTTCTACCAGGCTGCCTCTTCTGCATCTGCCATTCCGATCCAGTGGAATCCCTCCCATCCAGCGCATAACCCAGTTGAACGGCCCCCAGAACAGGGTGTGTTTGCCCACCCAGTAACACTGTACACCGGTAGCAAGGCCAATCGCCATGCCATAGACAAAGTCCCAGTTACTGGTATGGGGAGCACCAACAAGCACGTACCTGGCCAGGCGTGGGGCTCTGCCCTGAATCCTCCAGCCCATCACTTTGAGAAACAGTTTTGCGAATATAGAAAGGGTCTGGCTGACAATGGGTGTATTGAAAATTGTGATTTGCATAGTTCAGAGGGTGCCTTGCTATCCCGTTTACAGGAAGCGGTGTTGAAAGCTATCAAAAGAGCGATCGCTTTGAGCACAGCTTCATAACAGAAAATGAATGTATGCAGCCTTAACGACTGGTTAACAGGCAAGGAATTGCTTGCCAAAAGCATTCTGTATGTATATACAGTGCTTATCCCGGAGCTAATTGGAACATGATGGAAAGTAATGCCATTCTTGAGCAAAAGGTGGTCCAGAGAAAAATCATACATATCGATTTTGACGCCTTCTTTGCCAGTATTGAAATACGTGATAATCCGAGGTTGTCAGGAAAGGCGGTTGCTGTCGGGGGGGCTCCGGATCGTAGAGGGGTGATTGCCACTTGTAACTATGAGGCGCGTCGATTTGGTGTGCATTCAGCCATGTCTTCAGCCCAGGCGATGCGGCTCTGCCCGGAGCTGAAGATCATTCCTCCCCGCTTTTCTGTTTATCGTGCCGCGTCTTCTGAAGCTCATGCCATTTTTCGCCAATATACTGATTTAATTGAACCTTTGTCCCTGGATGAGGCCTATCTCGATGTCACCGGAACTCATCTTTGCCGAGGCAGTGCCACCTTGATTGCCGAGGAAATCCGGCAGAAAATTTTTCAACAATTGCATGTCACCGTCTCTGCCGGCGTTGCCACCAATAAGTTTCTGGCGAAGATTGCCAGTGACTGGAATAAACCCAATGGCCTTTTTGTGATCACTCCGGAACAGGCGGATGATTTTATTTTCGATCTGCCTGTGAAAAAAATTCATGGGGTAGGTCGGGTTACCGCCGGGAAACTGCATAAAAAAGGCATCAATACCTGCGGGCAATTACGCCAGTACTCCATTCTTGAGTTAAGTCGCTGGTTTGGCAGTTTTGGTGAACGGTTGTGGGAGCTTTCCCGGGGGCGGGATGATCGTGAGGTGCAGACCAGTCGGCGCAGGAAGTCCCTTTCTGTTGAGCATACTTATGATAAAGACCTGGCGGGGCTTGCGGATATTACTGCACAGGTTATCCCGTTGCTTGAAGAACTTCAGGAACGCTACCAGCGTATTGAAAAGGAATACGAGGTGCATAAGCACTTTGTTAAGGTAAAGTTTGCTGATTTTACCCAGACCACCCTTGAGGAGAGTCTGCCGACAACCGGTGAAAGTGTTAAGGAGCATTTTACTCAGTTGCTGGTAAGAGCCTGGGAACGGGGAGGTCGTCCGGTCAGGCTTCTTGGCTTAGGGGTCAGGCTTGTGGATCTCCGTGAAGAAAGAGCGCTTGAGCAGCTGGAGCTTTTTGAAAAGAAAATTATGGGGCTGGCTTAGGCTCCCGTTTTTTTTCTGCCAGCTGTCCAATCATATTGCTGACCAGACAATAAGCCACGAACCAATAAAAGCCAGAGTGCAATGCTGCATCAAATTGCACAATCTGCCTGGAATCGTCATGTCCAGCCGCAGTGGCATTGGCCGCCAGAAAGGCGATAAGTACTCCAATAGCAAACACATCAGCCATGGACCATTTGCCCAGTAAACTGTTCAGCCTGAGCAGTATTTGGTTTTCCCTGACAAAATTAGCCAGCAACAGGAAGCCCAGTTTTATCACCGGTATCACCAGGCTGAAGGTGACAATCAGTACTGCCACAAAATAATAGCCACTGCTCCAGAGGTCTTCAGCGGTACCAAGAATGGAACGCTTCTTTTCATAAACAGTGGATGTCCCTTTAACTTCCAGACGATCAAGGAACTGGGTAGCCAGACCCGCCATGGCAGGATGAAGGTTCTGCTGCTGAACGATATGCCTTGCCTCATTCAGCATTGCCTGACGATCAAGATCGGCCTTGATGGTCATCATGGGTTGAGTCACTCCCGGAATCAGCAGGCAAAGGGAGGTGATTATCATCAGCGTGAGTAGCCACCTGGAAGCTGTCATCAACGACCTCATTGTTCTTCTTAATAAGGAATAGATTCTGATAGCTCAGTTTGGTCTAAGGAGCGACGTTTGTCAGCTTGCTAATCATGATGGGTCTATTTCATGCTGGTTCAAAATGTTCAACCATCAGTTGTAAGTTGTGCTGACCACGGAATTCATTGATATCGAGTTTATAGACAGCCTTGATCTGACGAATATTGGGATCAGGCCACACTCTGTTGTCAATATTAAAGGCAATGGCATCCAGCCAGAGTTCGCTGCCGGGTATCTTGAGTACCATTTTGAGGTGCTTCTCTCCCACCAGTTTCTGCTGAATGATTTGGAATTGACCATCAAAGCAGGGCTCAGGAAAACTTTGTCCCCATGGCCCGCCCTCGCGAAGGGTATAGGCGGTTGCCATGGTTACCTGACCGGGCATCAGTTCACCGTCAGTGTGCATTTCTGCCTGAAGGTCTTCAGCGGTCAGTTGTTTTCTGACCTCAAGGTCAAAAGCCGTTTGAAATTCGTTGAATTTTGCTTTTGGTATGGACAGCCCCGCGGCCATGGCGTGACCACCAAATTTAATAATAAGTCCGGGGTTATCCCTGGCAATACTGTCCAGTGCATCACGCATGTGCAGTCCCTGAATCGACCTGGCAGAGCCTTTCAGTTCTGGCTCTCCCACAGGATTATCGGCTTCAGCAAAAGCAATCACCGGACGGTTCAGTTTCTCTTTTACCCGGGACGCCAGAATGCCAACCACGCCCTGGTGCCAGCTTTCCTGAAACAAGCTGACGCCCCATGGCAGGTCTGTTTGCTGGTTAAAGCGGATTTTCTCCAACTCTGCCATGGCCTGGCTGTGCATGCTGCCCTCAATGGCTTTTCGGTCACGGTTAAGACCATCCAGCTCAACGGCCAACTCCCTTGCCCGGTTTATATCGTCGCAAAGGAGCAGTTCGATACCAATCGACATATCATCCAGACGTCCAGCCGCATTAAGTCTTGGACCCAGGGCAAAGCCCAGGTCAGACGCGACCAGTTTTTCAGCATTTCTACCGGATACCTCAATCAGCGCTGTAATACCCGGTCGGCAGCGGCCGGAGCGGATACGGGCAAGTCCCTGGAAAACCAGTATGCGGTTATTGCTGTCCAGCTTGACCACATCAGCCACTGTGCCGAGGGCAACAAGGTCGAGAAGTTCGGCCAGATTGGGCTCTGTGCTCCCCTGAAAATACTCCCGTGACCGCAACAGAGTTCGCAAGGCACACATCAGGTAGAAAATAACGCCTACCCCGGCGGTATTTTTGCCGGGAAACGGACAGTCTGGCTGATTAGGGTTAACAATCGCATCGGCTTCGGGCAGTTCGCGACCAGCCAGATGGTGGTCGGTAACCACCACTTTCATACCTTTGTTTTTTGCTGCCAGGACACCGGTAAGGCTGGAGATGCCATTATCAACGGTGATTAATACATCCGGTTGAAAGGGCAGGGCGGCTTCAACAATTTCAGGGGTCAGGCCATAACCATAGTCAAAGCGGTTGGGCACCAGAAAATCAGCATGGCCACCCATGCTTCTCAACGCCAGAACCGCGAGAGCACTGCTGGTGGCACCATCACAGTCGAAGTCGCCAACAATGAGCATGCGCTGCTGGTTGATAATAGCCTCAGCCAGAATGTCAGCGGCTTTATCGATATCCCTGAGTTGCCGGTAGTCGCTTAACTGTTGCAGCTGACGTGGCAGTTCATCCTGAGTTTTAACGCCCCGGGCACTGTATATTCTGGCCAGCAGAGGATCCATCTCGGGCGTGAAGCAACAGGTTGAAAGGTCGTAGGTGCGGCGGATTATATTCACAGGCATAAATGAAACAACAGGCGATGAAGCGAAAGGAAGTGTCAGGGTAACACAGTTTCCGTTTAGCGGGGGCGATAAATAGAGAGCCTGCAAAGTACCGTAATGGATTACTTTAACGCGTTTATCTTCCGTCTCAGTTCAGCCATATAATGCACATGTGACCGACTATGACGGCCATACAATGTATTTTTTCCCGTGGCCTTATGAGCGTGAATTATGGCCCGTCGACCAAGGATGGTTGGAGCCAGGCGTTTATGCCATCGCTTATAGCCAAATCGGGTTTCATTGGTGACAGTTTCCAGAACACTCCCTGTTCTGGATCGGCAGAATCACAACTGCTTGAAGGCGACACCAGCATGCACTTTGCAGGTGTGATGGTTTTGAACGTCAGGTGCTTTGGATGAAAGACTTGAGAGATGAAAGTTCGTTGTCAAGAATATCGTAACGCTCCTCCCGCTCAAACAAATCAGCCATATAAGCTGGCAGTGCGGGTGCATCCAGGCCCGCTTTGACGATCGCGTCAGGGAATTTCACCGGGTGGGCGGTTGCCAGGGTTACCACTGGCGTTTCTCTGGCCAACCCAACTTCTTCCGTTGCCCGGATACCGGTTGCTGTATGGGGGTCCGCAAGATACCCGGTGTTATTATACAGGGCACTGATCGTATCGCAGACCTGCTGATCATCAGAACGGCTGCTATCAAACAGTGCTCTGATGGCCTGCCACACATCATTATCAACACGGATATTTCCTGTTTCCCTGAAACCAGACATCAATTCCGTCAGGGTGTCGCCATTACGGTTATGCATATCAAACAGCAGGCGTTCAAAGTTACTGGAAACCATGATGTCCATACTGGGCGACAGTGTCTGCTGCAGTGCTTCCTTGCGGTAGTCATTGTTCTGGAAGAAACGGTGGAGAATGTCATTGTGATTGGTGGCAACAATCAGTTTCTCTATGGGCAGGCCCATTCCCCGGGCGATATAGCCTGCAAAGATATCGCCAAAGTTGCCGGTAGGCACTGCAAAGCTGACAGGCTGATCCGGCGCACCAAGGGCCAGGGCCGCGTGAAAATAATAGACAATCTGGGCCATGATTCTGGCCCAGTTGATGGAGTTAACGGCAACGAGCCGGGTGTTCTCCGGCAGGAACGACTGGTCGGCGAAACATCTTTTCACCATATCCTGGCAGTCATCAAAATTGCCCTGTATGGCAATGTTGTGAACATTGCTGTCCAGAACCGTCGTCATCTGGCGACGCTGAACTTCTGATACCCGTTGATAAGGATGAAGAATAAATATATCCAGATGATCGCTATGGCGACAGCCTTCGATGGCTGCCGATCCGGTATCACCAGACGTTGCACCCAGTACTATGGCCTTTTCATTACGATCTGTCAGTGTGTGGTCCAGAAGGCGACCAAGCAGTTGCAGTGCAAAGTCTTTGAAGGCCAGGGTTGGGCCGTGGAAAAGTTCCATAACCCACTGATTGGCACCCAGTTGCTGAAGTGGTGCGACAGCCTGATGGCTGAACCCGGCGTAACTGTCATCAATCATCTGCCTGAGTTTATCATCCGGGATGGTTCCGCCGACAAAAGGCTGGATGATTTCAAAGGCAAGCTGATGGTAGGGGAGTCCCTTCAGTGACCGAATGGTCTCAGCGCTGAACTGTGGCAGGGTTTCTGGTACGTAAAGACCACCATCATCCGCCAGCCCGGCCAGCAGAACATCCTGAAAATCTTTGGTGTGTCCCTGTCCTCGGGTACTGATGTATTTCACTGGGAATTCCGTATATCTGTTTATTACTCTGACAGCACCGCTTACCCAGCAAAGAGTAAGCGGGTGGGCAAATAGCTTCAGGCCATGGTTTCAACACGAATTCGGGTGATGGGGGATTTAATATCCTCCAACGCCTCGAGTTCAGAGATAGCTTTGTCCATGGTGCCTTCAAGAGTACGGTGGGTAAGGATAACGATATCCGCACAACCATCATCTTCACGAGTGACTTTCTGGGTAATGGCATCGATATTAATGCCGTGGTTGCTCAGCACCCGGGTAACGGCATTCATTACTCCGGGGTGATCGTCGGCATGGATGCGCAGATAAAAACTGCACACTGTCTCGGTAATCGGCAGTACCTGCAGGGTATCGCTCAGACTTTCCGCTGAGAAACCCAGGGCATGAACAGCAGCGTCTGGAGCGTCAATGGTTCTGGCAATATCGACGATATCGGCGATTACGGAAGATGCCGTGGGCTCAGCACCAGCCCCGGGGCCACTGTACATGGTCTGGCCAATCCCATCTCCCTGAATCACAACCGAGTTCATCACACCATTGATGTTGGCCAGTGGACGATCAGAAGGAATCAGGGTCGGGTGAACCCGCAGTTCAATGCCATTGGCTGCCTTGCGGGCAACACCAAGGTGTTTGATTCTAAAGCCAAGGGAAGCGGCATACTGAATGTCACTGGGCGTGATTTTGCTGATGCCTTCGGTATAGGCTTTGGTGAATTGCAGAGGAATACCAAAAGCGATGGACGCCATAATAGTCAGCTTGTGACAGGCATCAATACCTTCGACATCAAAGGTTGGGTCTGCTTCAGCGTAGCCCAGTGCCTGTGCTTCTTTCAGAACATCGGCAAACGGACGGTTATGGTCACCCATTTCCGTCAGGATATAGTTGCCGGTACCGTTAATAATACCCGCCAGCCAGCTGATGCTGTTTGCCGACAGCCCTTCCCTCAGACACTTGATGATGGGAATGCCACCGGCAACCGCTGCCTCATAGGCGACAATGACATTTTTATCACGGGCAGCCTGAAAGATCTCGTTACCATGTTCGGCAATCAGGGCCTTATTGGCAGTGACCACATGTTTTCCCTGGTCGATTGCCGTCAGAATCAGCTCTTTGGCGACATCATAGCCACCAATGGTTTCTACCAGAATATCAATCTCAGGGTTGTGAGCCACTGCAAAAATATCCCGGGTGACGTTGATGTCCCCGGTGTCGCAGTCAGAATTATCCCGGCGGGCACCAACCTGCTCAATAATCACAGGACGGCCGACCCGGGCAGTAATAATTCTGGCGTTACGCTTAAGTACATTGAAGGTGCCACCACCAACAGTACCAAGTCCACAGATACCTACTTTGACCGGTTTCAAGGTGTTCCCCATATTCATTGTTATGATCATTCCCGGTAATACCGGTGGGGATTATAACCTTAAACAGTTTTTTGATGCGATATGGGCGGTGTCATTCGCGGGCACTGTCTCGCAGTAATTTCATGGCTTCTTCATAATTGGGGGGATCCGGGAACAGGTCTTTGTAGGATGGTGGAACGTTAAGGGGATCCATTGAGTCCGAAGATGCACAACCAGCCTTGTCAGGCAGGGACTTCTTGTCAATCATTCCAGTGGCCGTAACCGGGGCTGTTGTTACCGGTTGTGTTGTTTCCTGGTCTGTTGTGCCGGTAATGTCTCTGGCAGGTGTATCGTCCTGATCAGGTGGCAAATTGTCTTCCTCGGAGTCATTATTAGCAAGACATGATGATCCCTGCAGATGTTTCGCGCACAAATATCCTACACCACCGAAAGCCAACCCAGTGACAATTGTTATTGCCACAGTGGTTAGAGAACAGAAGCCTGTTGCTGTAATACATTTTTGGCAATCAATTGTATTTCCACGTAGCAGGCAGTGCATGCATTGTGCACCGCTACAATCGGTGACTTTGGTCCCCAGGAAACTACCAGCGACAAGGCCAGCAGTGGCCCCGCAGCCTGTGCAATTATGACAGTTGGCTTTCGGGTCGGTGATAGATCTGGTGACGTATCTGGTGATGGTTTGTGGTATGGGTGCATTAAGCATTTTGCGATTTACTCCGTTTAACGGTTTTAAAAACAACAGGCAATGTAAGCGCTGTCAGTCAGGGTTATTGGATTGGACACCATCGGCCAGCGAGTTAATGGTTTCTTCATAATTGGGGGGGGCATGATTGGGGGGATAGTTCAGGGTGTTGTAGGGTGGCGGAGCCATTGAGCCCGCAGGTGCAGGCAAATGGGTATCGTGCAGCAGGGGCTCAACATCAATCACAGCAGAATCCTTACCCGGTGCTGATTGCTCCTGCTGTTCCGGATGACTACAGCGACTGTCAGAGAAAGGGCCTAGATAACAACACAGAAATTTGGCTAGCGTGGAGCATGCACTGGGAAGGCCGCTAGCACTGGCACAGTAGCGAGATCGCTGTTCCTTATTTGCACACGCATACCCCAAAGAGCCCATAGTCAATACCCCAACCAGACCCCCGGCGACTGTCATTCCCGAGCATATGCCAAAGGTAGCGCATACTTTGCCCGTCATTAGACCTAATTTAAGACAGCGGTCTGCCTGATCTATATTTCCGAGACAGCAGCAACAGTCTTTGAGAAAGTTTGTGCAAGTACAGGATGTGACTTTGACCCCTGTGAAAATACCGGAACCTAAGCCCGCAGCAGCTCCGCATTGGAAACCTCCATAGACACAGACTTTTGGCTCGGTCATTTGTCTGCTGATAGTTTGTGGAGTAGGTGCTGTCAGCATTATCCTGTTTCCTCATCGCAATTCTGAATTTAATGTCCATGTAGACAGAATTTTTTGGCAAGAGTTCACTGATATTTTTGAGGAGAAGGAGATAGCTGAAAAGGCAGGAAAGAATAAGGGTGGTCTGGACACCCTTATCACAAGAAGAAATGGCAATCAGATAGAGACTTCACCAGCCAGACTGACACTGAGCATGGCTTTAACCGCGTCGGTGCCGAGACCCAGAGAGTAAAGGTGATGAAGTTTACAGAACATGGCTTCGGTAGTGGTATCCAGGCCTCCCACAATACCTGCTTTGGCCAGTGCTGAGCCTGCTGCATAGCTACCCTGGTGAACGGTGCCCCGGTGACACTGGGTCAGGTTAACAATCAATTTTCCTGAAGCGGTTGCCCTGGCAAAGGTGTCCAGCAGGGCGTGGTCAGCATCAGGGCCATTGCCTGTACCATAAGTGCGCAGAATAAAGGCATCCATGGGTTGATTCAGCGCAGACTCCATCCACCTGGCAGTAATGCCAGGGAACAGCTGCAGAATGCCAACATGGGTTTCACCGTCGCAATCAAGCTGAAACTTTTCAGCTTCCTTTGGCCGCCACAGGAGCGTTTCATTGAGTTCTACATGGATATCTGCCCGGCCAAGCCAAGGGTAGTTGGGGCTGTCAAAGGCATCAAAGAGGTAGGCGTTCAGTTTACGAGCACGGTTGCCGCGCAACAGGCGGCCGTTGAAATACAGGCAAACCTCTTTGATTCGGTCATCAGTCGCCACGGTCAGGGCACCAACCAGATTTTCCAGACCATCGGTGCGGGCTTCACACAGAGGAATCTGGGAGCCGGTAAAGATGACCGGCTTCTGCAGGTTTTGCAGCATAAAAGAGATCATGCTGCAGGAATAAGCCATGGTATCGGTACCGTGCAGAACGACAAAACCATCAAACTGCTCATAGCGGCTGGCGATATCAGCGGCGATTTGCTGCCAGTTACCCGGGCGGATATTGCTGGAATCGATCAGCTGAGGGTATTCAAACAGTTCGAATGCTGGCAGGCTGGCCATCACATCAGGAGAAAGTTTCTCTTCCAGCAGCCCCATCAGGTTATCCCCGGGCGCATAGCCGGAATCTGAATGGCGCATACCAATGGTTCCACCGGTGTAGGCAACGTAGATTTTCTTGCTCATGAATGTTCCTGATTAAGATCAGCCTCACAGTATAAACGGCGATTGTCATTGGGTGATGGGCTTTGATCAAGTCTATCACTTCAATGCATGGCAGAGGCTGAAAAAAAACGCCGCCCTGTTGATAACAACCCGGGCGGCACTGGGAATGAATGATGAAGAGAGTAATCAGGCAGTAGCCATCTGGCCGTGGACTGAATGATCTTCCACTTGTTTCACATACTTGTTATCCACCGGGCGGAATTTACCCAGGTAAGCAAAAGCAACAACCAGGCCGATACTGATGAAGCTCATCCACATGTAAGGCACGTAGGCGAAAGTAGATACCCCCAGCAGGCCCGCCATAAAGATACCGTTGTCAGACCATGGCACCATACCTGAAGTCAGAGTACCGCCAAATTCCGAGCTGCGGGAGAGCATACGACGGTCAACACCCATACGGTCGTAGTTTCCGGACATGATCTTGGGGGTCAGGATCAGTGATACGTACATGGCAGAACCGAATACGTTGGCCAGGAATGCAGTAGCCACAGTGTAGGCAGTCAGGTTGCCTTCATTGGTGATACGGTTTTCAAAGGTGCGGGCGATGGTTTCCAGGATGCCCACCTTATCCAGCAGGCCACCAAAGCCC
This sequence comes from Endozoicomonas sp. ALE010, assembly GCF_049310165.1. Taxonomy (NCBI): domain Bacteria; kingdom Pseudomonadati; phylum Pseudomonadota; class Gammaproteobacteria; order Oceanospirillales; family Endozoicomonadaceae; genus Endozoicomonas; species Endozoicomonas sp. ALE010. The sequence continues at coordinate 18,542 of NZ_JBLYNV010000011.1, forward strand.
AGGCCGAAGATAACAACCGCAACGGAACCCAGCATGTTCACCATACCGCCCCGGTTCAGGATGTTGTCCAGAAAAGCGTTGCCGGAATCAACCGTCAACGGTGCCCACAGGGCGTTCACAGCGTCGATGGGCGTGCGGTCCTGGAACAGAACTGCCCAGACCACACCCAGGCCAGCACCCAGCATGATAACCGGGTAGGACGGGAACTTTTTGGCCAGCAGGAAAAGAATGATAACTACCGGAACAAAAGCCATGAAAGAGATGCTGAAGTTCTCATCCATCAGGTTCATAACTTCCTGCACCTGGGCCATATCAGCACTGCCGCCAAACTGGAAACCGTACACGGTGAAAGCGATGGCCGTCAGGACATAAGCAGTCAGGCTGATGGGCAGCATGCCCTTGATGTGGTCAACAATTTCAACCTCGGACATTGAGGAAGCCAGGATAACACTGTCCGACAGGGGAGAGAGTTTATCACCGAAGTAAACACCGGACAGGATGGCACCGGCAGTAACCGGGGCAGGAACGCCGAGACCCTGACCAATTCCCATCATGGCGATACCCGCAGTACCGGCTGCACCCCATGAGGTACCGGTTGCCAGGGCGGTCATGGAACAGATCACCATGGTGGCCAGCAGGAAGATGGAAGGATGGATAGTTTTCAGGCCGTAGTAAATGATCGATGGAACAATACCTCCGGCAATCCAGGTGCCCACCAGTGCGCCTACGGCAATCAGAATCAGGATCGCACCGGTGCCTTTGAAGATACCTTCTGCGGCAGCCGCTTCAAGATCTTTGTACTGGTGGCCCAGTTTGACACCCAGTCCCATGGCCAGGAACCAGCCGATGCAGAGCGCCAATTGAATAGGAAGGTTCAGTTTGGCGGTAAACGCAAAAGCGAGAACCAGAAAGGTACCTAATACCAGGGACACCTGTCCCATAGAAGGTAACGTGATCTTCTGCTCCATGAATGAACTCCGAGGGGTTATTAATTTAATCAATGCGCTATCGAACGCGCATATCCTAATGATTTGGCAAGTATATTTTTTGATCTGTGTCAGAAAATGACAGCGAATCCTTACAGTCCCCTCGGAAAAGCGAAAAATAATGAGCTGGGACAATTTTTTCTTGGAACATATGTTCGAAATTGTGAGTTTTCAGGCTGAGAGAGCGGTCACATTTTGACGATGCAGAAAAAAAGTCTATGTTTTCATCACAGTCAGTTTTATTACCGGGAAAGAGGAGATTCGTGAAAATTATTGAGCATCTTGCCAACATTAAACTGCCGACCACACTTCTGTTGGTGTTGTTGATCCCTTTTCTGACAGATCCCTGGATGAGCTATGACGTTAAGTCATTTTTTTTCACCCTGAGCCTGACCATTAAGTCACTGTTGGTTTTTGTCCTGCCATTTATTGTGTTCAGCTTTGTGGTCTCCTGTCTCGCCAGAATGGGTAAGAATGCTCTGCTGTTTGCCCTGTTGTTGATCATGATGGTATTTGCTTCCAATATCACGGCCATTTTCACCGGATATACTATTGGCAGTGTCATGGTGCCGCTGATATCCATGCCTATCACCCTTGATGCTCTTGATGGCAGTGGTCTGGCGACCATGTGGGTGTTTGAATTACCCCCTCTATTCACAAATATGAATGCCTTGATTGTGGGATTCATTGCAGGCCTGCTGGTGAACCTGCTGGATATGCAACCGCTAAGGGCGCTTTGTTTCAGAGCCGGTGATGTTTCCAGCGGGTTCCTGAAACATTTTTTTATTCCGATACTGCCTTTTTTTATCCTCGGATTTGCCTACAAACTCCATGCGGATGGAATTTTGAGCCAGGCTATCTCGGCTTATGGCAGGATTTTGCTGCTGGTTATTGTTTCGCAGCTGGCTTACCTCTTTATCTACTTTTTTGTGGCAGCAAAGTGTTCATTTCGGACTTTTATTACCTACGTTGGCAACGTATTTCCTGCATGGTTAACGGGTTTAAGCACGGTCTCCAGCGCCGCCACGATGCCGGTGTTAATCGACAGTACCGAAAAAAATATCGGTAATCCCATCATGGCAAGAACCATCGTGCCTGCCACAGTCAATATTCATACCATTGGCAGTGCGATCGGTTTGACCATTCTGGCGCTGGTGACCCTGAATACATTCCATATGCCAATGCCCGATCTGGCGGGTTTTGCCATCTTTGGTTTTTATTATGCATTGGCCAAATTTTCGGTAGCGGCTGTGCCCGGGGGCGTCATTCTTGTGGTAGGGCCAATCTTACAGAGTTTGATGGGCTTTTCAGATGAAATGCTGGGGTTAATTACCGCTGTCTATATGATATTTGATCCCTTTGGTACTGCCATGAATGTCAGTGGAAATGGAGCTTTCGCCATTATATTTTCAAGGCTGTGCCAGAGGCTTGGCCTTAACGGTGATGATGGCAATGAGGATGGTAAGCAGGAGCCTGAAAGTAGTGTGGCTTGATGGAGCCGCAGAGATCATGAAGCACATTGTGAAAAGCTTGTCTCTTGCTTTTCGGGTTTTGTGATCTCTGTGGTTTTGGTTGTTATTGAACCAGCCGCTGATAAAGGCCCGACTGCCTCTTGGTGGGCGACTTTGCAGCTTTGATCAGGATATCCATTTCGGCGAAGAGCGTAAGTCTGGATTTGGCCCGGGTAATCCCCGTATAGACAAGCTCACGGGTGATGATCGGGCTGTCTTTATCCGGTAACACCATGACAACATCCGCAAACTCAGAACCCTGGCTTTTGTGAATGGTCATGGCGAACACGGTTTCATGCTCAGGAAGTCGGCTGGGTAGAAACTGCCGGACCTGTTTATCGGGCAACTGAAAAGCGATCCGGAGCTGGCCATCAGGGCCTCTGATGGTAATCCCGATATCACCATTGTACAGGCCAAGCCCGTGATCATTGCGGGTGATCAAAACGGGGCGGCCTTCATACCATTGTCCAGTCACGTCGATCAGGCCTTTTTCTTGCAGGGCTTTTTGTATTGCTTCGTTCAGCCCTGAAATACCGTAGGGGCCTTCCCGCAAGGCACATAACACCTGAAACCGGTTAAAGGCATCAAGAATATGGTGAGGTGCTGATGTCAGTTGAATGAGTTCCAGGTAGTGTCGGTAGGATTCAACGGACTGCTGTATCAATTGCTGATAATCAGAGTCCCCGGCGATGGAAAAGCGCTCAATATCGTCAAAGCCTGAGGTAAATACCGACTTCAGAGATCGCAGGTCATTGTTGTTTACGGCTTTGGCCAGACTCCCTATACCGGAATGGGCATCAAAGCGGTAGCTTTTGCGCAGCAGGCAAAGGCTGTCGGAAACGGCAAGATTTGTCCTGGTTTGTGCAGGCTCCATTTTAGCAAGATCATGTCCGGTTAACTTTTCCAGCAGATTGCGTTGTTCATTTGAGTAACCAAAGCTGGCGGCTGCACAGATATCACCGAGGACACTGCCAGCTTCCACTGACGAAAGCTGATCACGGTCACCTAACAGAATTAACCGGGCATGATCTGGCAGTGCTTCCAGCAGGTGGCTCATCAGTGGCAGGTCAATCATGGAAGCTTCATCTACTACCAGAATATCCAGGTGCAACCGATTGTTTCTATTGTGGATGAAACCGGTTTTTCCGGGAATGACGCCCAGTAAACGGTGCAGTGTTCCGGCTTGAGTCGGGATCTTTTCTCTTACCGTGTCACTGCAGTTTATTTTTGCCAGTGCGCCGCCAATGGACTCGGTTAAACGAGCTGCTGCCTTACCCGTTGGGGCAACCAGTTTGATGTCCGGAGGGGATTGGCGTTTCAGGCCCAGCTCTGTAAGCAAGGCAAGCAGTCGGGTAACGGTTGTGGTTTTGCCGGTTCCCGGGCCTCCACTGATCACGGAAAACGAGCGACTGGCGGCCAGTGCCGCAGCAATTTTCTGCCAGTTCAGGCACGCCGACTCGGGAATCAATGAATCAAGGGTATCGGTATCAGCGCAATGATTAACCGAGTTTAGAATGGCTTGCCAGTCAAGCGTATCAACGGACTCAATATCCAGCCACTTGATAAGCTCAGCTTTCTGAGCGGCTTCGGACTTCCCTTTACACTGTTGGAGAACAAAGTGGTAATCCCTGTTAAAGAGTCTCTGCAAAATCGACAGGGCTTCATCGGTATCCAGTGTTTCGGTGCTTCTGCTGTTGAGAAAACCGGCGACACTGCGTTCGTATTGCCAGTACCGATAAAGGTAGAGACGCCCATCATCCAGAACCAGGGGTGTTGGTTCACTGCCTTCACCCACAACCTGAGTCCGTTTGAGGCGGGTTAGCCACTGGTCTTTTGGAATGGCAACGGTATCCATCAGTTCGGAACATTCCTGCCCATCCAGACCAAAAAGGCTGAAGTCCGATGCCAGAGACATGCAGACATTGCCCTGGCCCAGTTCAAAGCTGACATTGGCGGCGGCCAGAGTCAGCAATGGATCGGGATTCAAGGAGTGGATCAGTTTGGCGAACTGGTAATCCAGGGCTCGAATAATCCCCTGTTGTTCCAGTATCTGCAGCTGATTTAACATCTTATCAGCTCCTCTTTTTGATTATCTTTACCACGGAACAGCTGATCCAGACCATTAATGAGTTGGAAGGAGGGCTTGTGGCTGAATATGCCGTGTTGCTCAGGATCATTCATCTGCACGCCGCGCAGAAACAGATAGATAACGCCACCGAAATGCCGGTCATAGTCATAATCCGGTACACGTTGTTTGAGCAGTCGGTGCAATGCCAGAGAGTACAGCTGGTATTGCAGATCGTAACGATGCTCTATCATGACTTTCTCCATGGCTTCCCTGGAATAATCACTGATGTTATTTCCCAGCCAGTTTGATTTGTAATCGAGCACATACCAGCGCCCCTGATATTCAAAGGTCAGGTCAATAAAGCCTTTCAGCATGCCTTTCATACGGTGGAACTGCAGCTCTCCGGCCCTGGCGCTCAGTGAATCGTGTTGAGCAATCAGCTGGTTAAGGCTCTGGGGATTAAGCTGTTCGATGGGGAGGTAAAACTCCATTTCAACCCGTCGAGCGGAATCTGGCAGATTTATAAGGCGAAGATTGTCTTTATCCAGCGGCGCGTTGAGGCAAGTTAACAACATACCTTTGGTAGCGGGCAGCCACTCTTCGCCATAACCGGCCCGGGCGTGGCTATCGACCAGAAAGCTGTCGAGATAGGCGTCATTGTCTGCACAGCGCAATGCGTTCATATCCAGCTCTTCAAACAGGCTGTGCATAAACGTTCCCGGTTGAGCCCCTTTAGGAAAGTTGAACAGGCTTAAAGGGTTGGCTTCAGACTGCGGGTTATCCGGGGCCGTATGTTGTTCATTGATGGCATCAGTATCAAACCCTGGCGATTCATTACTGGCAACGGCCGGTGTCTCAGCGCGATGTGATGCATGCCGTGAAAGTGCCGAGTAGCTGGTGGTCCACCAGTTTCTTTCAATATTTCCTGTGAAATTCCGTGCGCTTAACGACGCTTCTTGTGTATTCACTGGAGCATAGGGTGGGAGAGTGTCGGCTGGTGGTGCAGAAACCATGATCTGTTGATGATCACATTGCCCGGCCACTTGCTCCAGCGACAGGTTCAGATCCTGACTGATGATCTCTGAGCCCTGGTTGAGCAAATAACCAATCGCGCTCTGATGCAGGTCAGTTTTACCCTCTTTACCGGCTTTTCCCGATTTGTAGGGTGCCATGCCCAGGTAACAGCAGTACACCGAGCGGGTCAGGGCAACATAGAGCAGGCGCAGGTCTTCCGCCAAACGCTCTTTTTCTGACAGGGCTGAGGCTTGTTCCGAGGGGGTTAATGCCAGCCAGGTTTCACTGGTTTGCGGGTCATGGTACAGGGGGGATTCCGCTTTACGCAGATGGCATGGAAAGGGGATAAAGACCACCTTGTATTCCAGCCCTTTGGATTTATGAATGGTAATGATCTTGACCAGGTTCCGCTCGCTCTCCAGATGCAGCTGCTGATCATCGGCGTTTTGATCAGGTCTGATGACCTGTTCGGAAAACCAGCGAGCCAGGGCGGATGATCCCTGCTGTTCCAGGCTGGCGGCCGCCAGCAACTCGCCAAGGTGCAGCAGGTCGGTCAAACGCCGTTCCCCATCCTGGAATGAGAGCAGTCGTTCGGCGATTTTCCGTTGGAAGACAAGCTGGCGTAACATGGGCAGGATGCCTTTTTTCTGCCAGAGTTCGCCATAGTGAGTGAACTCTTCCACCGCGCTTTCCCAGGCTTGTTCATCCACATTAAGTGCATCCATGGCCCGGGCATCAAGATGGAAAAGCGTGGTGGCCAGCGCCGCTTTCAACACCCGTTCGCTGGTGGGTTGCAGGCAGGCCTGAAGGACTTTTTCCAGGTCAGACGCTTCCCGTGCAGCAAATACTGAGTCCTGGTTGCTCAGGTAGATACTGGCGATATTCTGTGCGGCCATGGCCTCACGAATCTTCTGGCCATGGCGGCCACTGCGAACCAGTACGGCAATATCACCGGGCTGAAGAGGTGTTTGCCGGTCGCCGTTGTGAATCTGGCAGTTTCCCCGGTCTGCGGCGGTGAGCAGGCGGTTGATCTCGGTGGCGGTTGCCTGGCTCATGGTATCCAGATAGCGCTCGGCATTGATGGTGGGGCCATCAACGGGCTGCTGCAGCCACAGGGTCATTGCCGGTAGTGCTTCTCCCTCATGATAAAGGCGCTTCTGTGCGGCACCCGGTGATGGGTGAACGGGTTCAAAAGGGATGCTGTCGTTGTAGATAAAGGGGGACGGTGAATGCTGGAATACCGTATTCACCGCAGACACCATGGCATCGCTTGAACGCCAGTTGGTAGCCAGCGTGTAATGGCTGTGTACCTGTTCCCTGGCCTGCATATAGGTGAAGATATCGGCACCACGGAAGGCATAGATGGCCTGTTTGGGATCGCCGATCATAAACAGGCCGACGCCGGGGTCACCGCCTTCCATGTAGATCTTGTTGAAAATGCGATACTGGAGAGGGTCGGTATCCTGAAACTCATCAATCATGGCAATGCGATACTGGCTGCGAATCGCCTGGGCCAGCAGTTCGCCGTCACCGGCCTTCTCTTCGCAATTGCCTTCAAGATTGCCTTCAGGAAACAGCGCATTGGCCAGGTTGGTCAGCAGGTCATCAAAGGAGAGTTGATAGCGGCTGGCTTTCAATTGTGTCAGCTGGTGTTTGATATGTTGCAGTGCATCCCGGGTAATCAGGCCCTGAAGCGCCTCCTTGAGAGAGAGTGGCAAATCCAGGAATTCATCAATTTTCCGGAAAATCGGGTGCTCGGGCAGCTTGCCGGTTTTTAACAGGCTCTTTTGTAACACTTCGGTGCCGTAGATCTCCCAACTGTCTTTTTCCAGATTGGGAATCAGATCGTCAGAGGCAAGAAAACTGTTCATTTGGCCAAGACGCTTCAGCGGTTTGCGGTCTTTGCGCAGGCCACAGTTACGCAACAGGTCGGCGATGGTGTCCTGATCGTTTTGCCAGAGTGTCTTCAACTCACTGGCGGATGACAGATAGACCCTGTTGAACTCCTCCATGGATTCCGGCACCTGGTCTCCGGCCAGTTTCAGATCTGACAGGGGCAGCCAGCTGCGCAAATGACTCAGCAGGTCGTTGGGTGTTTTCCAGAGGTTGCGGATCAGTTTCACCAGCGGTTTTTCCAGGGGATAGAAATGCCGGCGCCAGTAGTCCGCAGCACTCAGCTGCAACATGGGCTCGGTATTCGTAATCAGCTCACTGGAGAACAGTGTGCCACTTTCAAACGCATGCTGTTTCAACATGCGCTGACAGAAGCCGTGGATGGTGAAAATCGCCGCCTCATCCATCTGTTGTTCTGCCGCCAGCAGCAGTGCCTGACACTGTTCTGGCTGATCCATATCCTCAATCAGCTGCTGAATAAACGGGTCGCTGGATGTTCCCGCAATAAAGTCATCGCGGGTCTGGTGAATTCTGGCCCGGATACGATCCCGCAATTCGCCGGTGGCCGCTTCGGTAAAGGTAACCACCAGTATCTGATCAACGGTTAACGGGGTTTCATGTTGTGTTTTATCGCTGCCATGGCCCAGCAGTATGCGCAGATAGAGATTGGCAATGGTATAGGTTTTGCCCGTGCCGGCACTGGCTTCGATCAGGCGGACGCCGTGCAGTGGCAGGGCGTGTGGGTTTAGTGTTTCCGGAACCAGGTGGTTCTGGTCAGTGGCTGTTGACTGGCTCATGGCTGTTCCTCCTGCAAACAGTCAAACGCAGGAGCCATAATCTCTCTGGTAAGGCTGGTCATTTCAGTAAATACCGGCGTCAGCTCAGGGTAGACCCGCTGTATATAGTCATCACTGCACTCTCCCCGCACATGGAAATCATCCCCGGCAAAGGCTTTTTCGGCGGCTTTTTCTGCCTTGTCCGGGTTATCATCCGGATCGGCCTTTAACCAGCTATAGGCCGTTTCCGGGAACCAGGGCAGCGGCAGGTTCTGACCCATCTGGAAGTAATGGATCAGTGTGGACAGGTGTTGTTCTGCTTCCTGTTTTGGGATGACCGGCAACAGGCGCTCCTTCTCCGGGTCATGAATCCGGGTCACGGTTGGATTTTCGGTCGTGCACTGACACAGGTGCTCAATCCAGCTTCTGATCAGATCTTTACCTTTAAAACTGGCGGGGCGGTAGCGAAGCATACCGGACGCAGAGAAGCCTTTCAGCCAGCCGGTCAGATGCACCGGAGGGTGCTGGCGTTCGAGGTGGGGGAGCTGCAGGTTCACTTCCCGGTCGTCAGCACTATCTTCCAACTGTAGGCTTAATCGGTCAGCCATTGGGGTAAGGTCTTTTATCTGCTCATCCAGCAGAATCTGGCCAAAAGCGGAGTGTGGCAGCTTGCCGGAAGAGTGCAGTCGGCTGAGAAGACGTTCAGGGGCTTCTTCGTTAATCAGACTGTCAAGAATCCCGGCTTTCAGCTGGTAATTCTCCAGCGGCTCCATGGCGAATGTTTCGGTCTCCTCCAGGGCTTGGTCCTGAACGGAGAAATAGACTTTCAGGCGGCGATTAAAAAAGTAGCGACTGGGGTTGCTGTAAAATCTCAACAGCTCGGCAAGCTCAACGTCATTGAGGTTAACTCCCTCTTCATCCGGCAGGCGCGTCTGAATAAACTGGCCTGGCCTTTCTTCAGTGCGACTGGCTGCCGGTAACCACTCTTTAATGTAACTGTGAAAAGTGTGCCCTCGCTGGCCTGACTCAGGCTGATTCAAGAAGTTTCTGTGGCTGAACGGCTGCAGAGGGTGTTCGATAACCAGCTGCTCTGATTTCAGGTCAAAACCCTGTTCGCAGTAGTTGAGCAGTTCGGTGACCAGTACGGAAGGTATGCGCTCACTGTTATCCTGTATCCGTCGGCCAACATAGCTGATGTATAAGGTATCCTGGGCAGACAGCAGAGCCTCCAGGAACAGGTAACGGTCGTCTACCCGACGTGAGCGGTCACCACGCCTGCCATGGCGGGCGATCAGGTCAAATCCGGCGGGGGCAATACTGCGGGGATAGGCACCGTCATTCATACCCAGCAGGCAGACAACCCTGAACGGGATGGAGCGCATGGGCATTAATGTGCAGAAATTGACCTGGCCAGCGAGGAAGCGCTGACTGCTGCGCTCCTGAGTCAAACGTTCGGTCAGATAACTGATAAAGACTCTGCGTGATAATGTTTGCTGGTACCCTGCCTCCTGCAGCTGTTCATAGAGGTGAGACAGGGTATTCCTGACCAGTGTGAGCGCTGCTTCGTCCTCTTCCGAGCGGGTAAGGAAAAAGCGATCCAGCAGCTGATGAGTGAACTGGATCCATTGTTCAATGGTTCGTGTGTTATCCAGTTCATTGAGTAATTGCTCACTGCTATCAATAAAACTGGCCAGATAGCCTGCCAGCACTGCAGACATGCCCTGAACCGCATCCATCGGCAAAATATCATCATAGACGCCGGTATTTTCCGGCATGGCATAGCCCAGCAGCATCCTTCTGAGCCCGAATGACCAGGAGTTAGCCTGCAGCTCTGGCAGGTCAAACCGGGTTTGGTGGGCAGGGGTTAAACCCCAGCGTATACCTGACTCATGGGTCCATTGTCTCAGAATGTCCAGGTCACCGGTGGTCAGGTTGAAACGGTATTGAATGGCGGGCACTTCCAACAGCTCCATAAGCTCCGGGGCGGAGCAGCGGCTTTTGTCCAGCTCCAGCAGTTTAAGGAGTGCTGACAGGACAGGGTGCTCGTTTTTTGCACTGACATCTGAAATGGCCCATGGGATACGACGCTGGTCATCCATGCTGCCAAATATGGCTTGAATCCACGGGGTATAGCTGTCGATGTCCGGTAGCATGATGACAATGTCTTTGGGGGTCAGTTCCGGGTTCTGTTCAAACATATCAAGCAGATGGTCATACAGTATTTCCACCTCTCTGAGTGGACTATGACAGCTATGGAATTGCAGGGACTGATCGTTTGGCATCGCCGTTTTCTGGCCCTGGGCTGTCCGGTCGTGCAGCTCGAAGATGTCCTTTTGCAGATTGCCCAGCAGGGTATCCTTGTGATCGCTGACAAAGACATCGATATCAAACGCATCCAGGCCGTGGAGCTGGTGGAAGTAGTCTCTGCCAAGCTTGCCCATTGAGCCCAGCAGCGGATTGCCAATGGCGTCCAGGTTGTCCAGAGACAATCCCTCTTTACTGAACCAGCCTTTATCCTGCTGCTTCTTTTGATCCAGCAGTTTACGGGCTGCCAGCTTGCGCAGATATTTTGGGTCCCGTTCATCTCCCCAGTAGTGCTGGCAGGGGTTAGCGACCATTAAATGCACATCGCACTGGCTGGACATTGCCTCGATGGATTCGACAAAATGCGGGGGCAGGGCAGAAATACCAAAGACAAACAACCGCAGTGGCAGCTGTGAGCTGCAATCATTATTGGCCATAGCCTCAAGAAAGCGGTGGTGCATATTGGCCCTGTGCCAGGGGGATTGTTCCAGTTCAGCTGTTCTTGAGACCAGGGCACGCCATAGTTTGGGCTGCCAGGGCTGGTCAGAGGTGATTGTGCTGGTGTCATTCCCCTGTTCCCAGTCCAGAATCCAGTCAGGGCGATAGACAAGATATTGGTCAAAAATATCAGCAATTTTTCCGGACAACTGAAATTTCCGAATGTCGTCATCATCACTCGCCAGGTATTGGGTTAATGAATAGAAGTCCGGGTCGTGTTTCAGGGAGTCAAGGAGATCCATCAGCTTCCAGGTCATTGACTCCTTATTGAACGCGGATCGGCGTGGAACGTCCGGCAGGATGCGGGTATACATTTGCCAGAGGAAACTGGCCGGCAGAGGAAAATTGACACCGGCAGCTATACCCAGCCCTTTCGCCAGTTCCAGTCTGAGCCACTGGGCCATTCCGGGGCTTTGTACCAGAATCTGTTCATCTTCCAGGGGGTTGCTCGGAGGGGTTTGGCGAAAAAGCTCGACCAGAAGGTCTTTAAGCACATCCAGATGATTGGAATGGTATATGGTCAGCACAGGGAAACGTCGTCATTAACCGATAGATAAGGCTACTGTCGGCGCTATCCACCGTGCTGTCAACCGGATTGGTGGAAACTCAGGCCTGTCCCCTGCGGAGAATATTGTTTAACAACCCCGTTTTATTTTTTGAGCTGGTCGGCCGACTATTCCCCGGTTTGCCGCTGTAGGATTGATTAATTTCCTGTTCGGCTTTTTGTAACAGCGCGAGGTCAGGATTGGTCTTTTGCAGGAAGCGTTGCCCGCAGCCTTCACTGAGGTGCAGTTTTTTCTTCAGCATTTTCATTGAATCCATCAATGATTTAGCCCGGGCAATGGCTTTTTTACTGGCATCAAGTTGTTCGGTGGAAAATTGTTCGGTTGCCATGGTATTTACCTGATAGTTATTCTCACGCTTATTTTAGCAAATAACCGAATTTACCTTTTCTTTGATAGTTGATTGTCTGGATACAGGGTAAGATAAGCCCGCTTTCCGGTTCCCTGACTTATCCCGAATTACTATGCCCTTCGCACTGAGCCGTTATTCCCGAACGATTTCCCGGACTTTGATATCACTCCTGCTGTTTTTCCTGATATTGCCCATTAGCACGGGGCTTTATGCAGAGGGTAATAAAAAGCCGATCAGAATTGCTTATTTTACCGATGATGCGCCCTGGATGTTTACCAACAGCGAGGGAGAGGCCGACGGTGTGTTTCATGACCTCTGGGAACTGTGGTCGGAAAAAAGCAACGTTGATATCCAGTTTGTGGTGTCTTCTCCGGAAAAAATTGAGGCCGAGCTTAAGGGTTCTGAAGTTGATGTTCTGGCTTACCTGCCACCGGGCATGCAGGATCAGTTGCGCAAGAATGGTCTGGAGAGTGTACCGATTCACTCGTTTGTTCCTGTTCTCTTTGTCAGAAAAAGCAGTCAGATAAGCAGCTTTGAGGAGGTAATTGCGAAACTCCGGGTTGGCTACATCAAAGGTTATAACTGTCAGCCCTGCCTCAAAAGCTTTAATGCAGAAGCTGTTGTCGTGCCCTTCACTTCAGGCTCATCTATGGCCACAGCAGTATCCAAACGTGAGATCGACGCGATACTTGGCGGTCGTTCAAGCTTGAGCTACTACTTGCATAATCTGGGTGTTAAAGATGAATTTCAGGTGGTGCCAACGCCTTTGCCACCCGTTGAAGTCAAGGCCATTGTTGCCCCGGGTCGAACGGATCTTGTGCGTGTTATTGAGCATGGGGTGGCGAAAATTTCTGATCAGGACAAAGCAGATCTTATTGAAGAGCTGTTCAGGTTTACTCATTGTCATCCTGAAAGTCTGGTCGTTGCCCTGGAGACCGACCTTTCCCCGCTGTCTTTTATCAATGCACTGGGTAAACCCTCAGGCCTGTTTGTTGATATCTGGAACTTATGGTCAGAAAAAACAGGAACACCGATTAAATTCAGAATGGGTCTTATTGGTGAAAACATAGCTGCTTTGCAAAAAGGTAAGGTCGACGTTATTGCTGCCGTGTCTCCGACGATGGAACGAAGCCAGTGGATGGCGCTGTCAAATCCTTACTATGGATTGAATACCCGAATTTACTTTCGCCCTGACAGCAACCTGGGTGATCCCGGGGCGGATTTAAATGGTAAAAAGCTGGGTGTGATCGGTTCTTCAAGCCCTGAGGAATTCGTCCGGCGCTGGTTGCCGGATGCTTATCCCATTGAACATGGTACTGTCTCCCAGATGATTGAGAGCCTGTTCTCCGGAGAAATAGATGCATTTCTTGGCGAACCGGTGATTGTCCGGTCTGCCCTGAATCGCCATGGTCTGGTGGGGGAGGTGAACTCCAGCGAGTACTTTAATCTGAATGAGGCGGTTGGGGCCGGCCTTTTGCTGAACAGGTCGGCAGACTTATTGCCGGAGTTGAATAATGGATTTCGGGCCATCACACCGGATGAGTACCGTGCCATTGAAAACCGTTGGATTATCAGTAGTCGAGATCGCTATTTTCGCCACAGCGGCTCAGTGGTTGAACTGAGTGATTCCGAGCGCCGCTGGTTAGCTGAAAATCCGGTGATCAGTGTTCTGGTTGATAATAATAAACCGCCATTTTCTTATATTGATAGAAGAGGGCAATGGCAGGGAATGACCATAGCTTATCTCAAGCTGTTGGAAGACAGGCTGGGCATCACCTTTCAGCTTCATCAGGACCCCGTATGGACCAATGCCTTGATTCAGGCTTATCGCCATGATGTTGATGCCGTTGCGATGTTACAGAAAACGGAAGAGCGCAGCCGTTATCTGAATTTTACCAAACCATTTGTCAGTGTGCCGGCCGTGATCCTCGCCCGTGATTCCGATAAAAGCATCCGTTCTCCGGGCCATTTAAATGGGAAAAGGGTTGGTTTTACGCCAGGTTATGTCACTTATGAAATCTTTCAACAGAACTACCCGGGTATCAATTTTGTCAAGATGCCGGATATTGCCACAGGCTTGAATCAGGTTGCCAGTGGAGTTCTTGATGCCATAGTGGTCAACCTGGCTTCTGCAAGTTATGAAATAGAGCGCATGAAAATAACCAACTTGCAGGTGGTTGCTGAAGCGGGTTTTAACTATGACTTCAGTATGGCATCGAGAAACAACTCTCCTGAACTGGCCTCTATCCTGGAAAAAGCGGTGGATACCATTACTCCGGAAGACCGGGAGGCTCTTGAAAGCAGCTGGCTGTCGATTCAGGGAGGCATGTGGCGGCCTAATAAAGAGTTGTTTATTGGTCTGGTATTGATTCTGGTGACATTGATTCTCATTGTTTACTGGAATCGTCGTTTAACCATCGAGATTGCTGACCGTGAAAAAGCAGAAGAAGGGCTGCGGGTTCGTTCCGAACTGGACCGCCTGCTGAGTGATATTTCCAGGCATTTCATGGACCAGCCGGTGCATCGGGCCAATGACTATTTTCTGAGTCGGCTTGGGCGCTATCTCAACGCTGAAGCCGTCTGCATCTTCTCCTGGGAGCCCAAGGCCCGTATTGAGCATTACTGGTCATGCCGACCTGATCCTGATCCCGCAGCTTTTGAGCCACTGTTTGACCATGACTTTTCCGGTGTTTATGGCGAGGTGAAAAAACATCAGGGCAACATTCTTATTCGTGATGAAATATTGCAGAAGGGGGACCTTGAAGGTGCTGCCATTCTGGATGATTTGGGGGTTTCCATCGCGGTCTATGCCCCTATGTTGCTGTTTGGTCGTGTGGTGGGTGGTATTGGATTGATCAATACGCCGGAAAAATATCAGGTCTATATCCATGAAATGGATTTGCTGCATCGAATGGGTGAGCTGGTGGCGGTTGCCCGTGATCGTCAACATGCGGAAGATGCCTTAAGAGTCAGTGAGGAACGTTACCAGCTGGCAATGGATGCGGCTTCCGATGGTCTCTGGGACTGGGATGTCCTCAGGGATAACATGTATTTAAGCCCCCGATATCAAACCATGCTGGGTTACCAGCCCGGGGAACTGTTGGGCAATATCAGGACCTGGCGACAGCAGCTTCATCCAGAGGATAAAATTTCCACCATTCATTTTTTTGAACAACAGCTGGAGACTTCCGATAACTCGTTTCAGTTTGTTTACCGTATCCGCAGGAAAGACGGCAGTTATTGTAATGTTCGCAGCAAAGGGAAGGTGGTGTTCAGGGATGAGCTGGGGAAACCCCTTCGGGTCATTGGTACAACCGTGGATATTACTCGCCAGATTGAACGGGAACGTGAGCTGTCGATGGCCCGTTTCTCCCTCGATAGTGCCGGTGATCATATTCACTGGTTCAGAAGGGATGGTTACCACAAGTATGTCAATGAGTCTGCCTGTAAAGCCCTGGGATTTTCCCAGGAAGAGTTGATGAAACTGTCCATCATGGACATTAACCCGGCGGTTACCCGGAGTTCCTGGAAAAAGCTCTGGGAGCAGCTGGAGCTGAGAAAAGGTATGACCTATGAAACGCTGCGAAAAACATCCGATGGCACTGTTTTTCCAGTGGAGATTACTGCGAACTATATGGAGTATGAGGGAGAAGGGTACCTCTTTGCTTCCGGGCGCAATATCACCGATCGAAAACAGACTGAAGAAGCGTTGCGCAAGGCGAAAGAAGTTGCTGACCAGGCCAATCAGGCGAAAAGTAACTTTCTGGCCAATATGAGCCATGAGATCCGCACGCCGATGAATGCCATTATTGGCTTGAGTCATCTGGTCCAGGAAACCAGGCTTTCTTATCAGCAGCGGGATTACATCAGTAAAATTCAGTCATCTGCCCATGACCTTCTGGGTATCATCAACGACATTCTTGACTTCTCAAGAATTGAGGCAGGCAAACTCAATATGGAAAATATTGAATTTGACCTTGGGGGCGTTTTTGACAACGTCTATAACCTCAGCAGTATCAAGGCCAGGGAAAAGGGCCTGACACTGACTTACGATATTCAGTCGGATGTGCCCAGACATCTGCGGGGTGATCCGCTCCGGCTTGGGCAGATACTGATCAACCTGACCCATAATGCCCTCAAGTTTACCAGTGAAGGCGAAGTCAATGTGTCTGTCAGACTGGTCAGCAGCAGGCAGGATGTGGTCAGACTTCAGTTCTCGGTGGCCGATACGGGCATTGGTATCAGTAAACAGCAGCAGAATAAGTTGTTTCAGTCATTTTCTCAGGTTGATGGGTCAACAACCCGGAAGTTTGGTGGTACCGGGCTGGGGCTGGCTATCTGTAAAAACCTTGTGTACATGATGAATGGGGATATCTCTGTTGCCTCAGAGCCCGGCAAGGGCAGTACTTTTTGCTTTACCGTTGAACTGGGTGTTGCCCATCAGACTCAGGTTCTGGAGCGGTCACTTGCCGGGGTTCGTGTGCTTGTGGTGGATGATAACCCGACAGCAAGAGCACTTCTGATCAGTCATTTGCAAACATCCGGGTGCGAAACCCTGGAAAGTAACCATGGTGACGAAGCGCTGGCGTTGCTGAAAGAGAAGAATTCCGGTGCTGATAAGGCCGTTTCTCTGGTGCTGCTTGACTGGAGAATGCCGGATATGGATGGCATTGAACTGGCAGAACGCATTCATAAACTCAATCTTGCCCCGGAACCCAAACTGATGATGGTTTCGGCCTATGGCCGGGAAGAGCTGATGGCAAAAGCCTCAGGTACAGTGGATGCTTTTCTGATTAAACCGGTCAATCACAGCGTTTTGATAGAGACTATTTTGCGCCTGTTGCAGTGTCAGAATAATCCGAAAACTGAAATCATCGAAGAAGCTCGATTTTGTGAGATTATGCCTAAAGGCCGCATACTGCTGGCTGAGGATAATGAAATCAACCGGCAGGTTGCCCGTGAGCTGTTACAGGGCATGGGGCTTGAGGTCGTCATGGTCACGAACGGTGCCGAAGCGGTAGAGCGGGTGAAGCACGAAGACTTTGACCTGGTCTTTATGGACATTCAGATGCCTGAAATGGATGGGTATCAGGCAACACGGAAGATCAGGCGAAAGCTTGGCAAGGATAAGCTGGTAATTATTGCCATGACTGCACACGCCATGACCGGTGATCGGGAGCGCTGTTTGCAGGCTGGAATGAATGATCATATTTCCAAGCCATTAAGTCCTGCTGCTCTCAAGCAGATGGTGCGTCACTGGTTGCAGGCAGGAGAAACCGATGTGCATCAGACTGTTGCTTTGCCTCAGGCATCAGAGAATACGTCCTGCCTGAAACTGCCGGGAATAGATGTAGACGATGGTTTGCAGAGGCTTCAGGGCAACCGGGCGCTTTATGAAAAGCTTTTGACAGACTTCTATCATGGCCAGCGGGAAGATCTGATCCAATTAGAAGGGCTTCTGGAAACCGGCAAATGGCATGAGGCTTGCCAGTTGGTGCATGCATTGAAAGGGGTTGCCGGTAACTTAGGGGCAAGCAGCCTGCATGATCAGGCTGCTCAACTTGAGCATAGTTTACGCAGACAATTTGAAATGCCTGACAACAGCTTGATGGACTCGTTTGTGCTGGCCTTTGAACAGGTGATGGAAGGCCTTGAACATTTGCCTCCGGTAAAAGAAGGTTTGGAACCCGCCGGGGAGGGGGCTATTGCCGTTGGTGAGCTGAATGAACTGCTTGATGAGATGGAGCAAAAGCTCAGTGAAGGCGATGTGGATGTGGTTTCTCTGCTGCCAACGCTTATTCATGGACTGAATGATCAGATTGACCACAAAGAGCTGACGTTATTTCAGGATGCGGTTATCAGTTACGACTTTGACGAAGCCTATGGGGTGCTGGTGGAAATCAAAAAGAAAATCAGCTGATAGCTTGCCACTCACCCAGAGTCATGACTCTGGGTGAGTGGCATTGGCTGGGGCGACTATTTTTGCAGTTCGGCCTTTGGATCTATTGCATAGGGTATTTCATGAACCTGCAGCTGATGGCTTTTTTCTGTATCCAGAAAGACATCGTTGGCTTCAGCCGCTTCAATCCGAATAACCGCCAGTAATTCAATGTTGCCGTTTTCGACATTGCAGGCACGCTGGATGACTTCACCAACCGGTTTACCATTACTGCTGTAAAGTCGGGTGTTAATGTCAGGTTGTTCGGCGCTTTCCAGACTCAACCAGTAACACCGGCTTTTCTGCTGACCAAGGTTTTGCATTCGGGTCACAATTTCCTGCCCGGTATAGCACCCTTTTCTGAAGCTGACCCCGCCAAGGGAGGGTTGATTGAGGTGTTGGGGAATGTATTTATCGATGGTTTCCTGACAAAGCTCTGGAATGACTGACTCAATATTCAGTAACGACCAGAAATCTTCCGTTGCAGGTGTAAGCTCTTTGGTCAGTTCTGGCCATAAAAGAGGAAGGTCATCCTGATGAAGCCAAAGCTCATAGCGAGTCCTGACACCAGCGGCTTTTATAAGGTAGCCATTGCCGGAGACTTTGATAACTTCGTTTTGCTCTGGAAGTGATGAGTCGGGGAACATTTTGCTCAGCAGGGTGTCGATATTGGCTCCGGACAGGCCGAGAACCACGTGCTCAGGTTGACTGGTGAGATTAACCTTAAAGAAAACCGCGTACTTTTTCAGAGTGTCGAGAGTGGTTTCAGTCAGACCTGAGTTCATGGTCAACAGGTAGTCTTCACCATTGTCCATGATTTTGAAACTGGTATACATCCGTCCTTTAG
The DNA here is from genome assembly GCF_049310165.1 of Endozoicomonas sp. ALE010. NCBI lineage: Bacteria > Pseudomonadati > Pseudomonadota > Gammaproteobacteria > Oceanospirillales > Endozoicomonadaceae > Endozoicomonas > Endozoicomonas sp. ALE010. The sequence continues at coordinate 37,292 of NZ_JBLYNV010000011.1, forward strand.
GGGAGCATGCCACCCCGGTGCTGTATTGATGAGCAGCCAGCTGAAGCATATGTGTTGAAATCTGTCCCTGCAAAAACTTCTGGCGATCGGTGCCATCGATTTTGATAATGCTGTGGCCAGAGAGTACTGAGACAGAATTTTCATCCAGTGCCTGTGGTGTTTTGGCAAAGCCTGTCAACCGCTCTTCTTTATAAACAGCGCCCTGAGTTGTTAAGTAGGTCTTCCAGTCGGTGGCCATCTGATTACCTTGTTATCTGGTTGCCGCAATTGCATTTAATACTTGCTGGCATAATAGAAGATTATTGCTGCGAATTTAAAGGTATAATAACCGGCAAAATCCATAATAGGAGTTATTCTAAGATGCTGGGTGAAAATGAGCTGAAATGCCTGCAGTGGCGAAGTCGTCGTGGGATGCTTGAGCTTGACGTGCTTTTGGAACCTTTTACCAGGGAGGCGCTGTCTGAGCTCAGTGAAGCTGATCAGCTAACCTATGTTCGCCTGTTGGAGTGTGAAGATCCGGATCTCTTCAGTTGGTTTATGAGTGGTACAAGGCCTGAAGATCAGGCTCTTAGCCGCATGGTTGACAGAGTATTGGAGCGTGGGCGCTACAAAGGCGAGTCTTTGTGAAGTTAATGTAAGAAGTTCCCGTTACCACCTTGTTTTGATGCTTATCAGCCACGGTGCAGCTTGTGTTGCACTGTGGCTTTGTTCAGTCTGGCCTGTTGTCAAATTTGCCCTGGCCATGGTTCTCGCCTTGCATTTCTATCGACGCTACCTTCAATTTATTGCTCAGAGTCTTCCGACCAGTATTTCTGTAATTCGTTTGCTGGAAGATCAGTGGCGAGTGAATCTTGGCGGTGCCTGGTATCGCGCCTGGCCTGAGGGTGAAATTGTTGTCACCTCAATATTGATTTGCTTTAAGTTGAGAGTTGAGGGTAAGCGGCACCCTTCCTGCCTGATTCTGTTTCCAGACAGTGCTGACCCGGTTGAGCTGCATGGTTTCAGGCTGAGGCTGATGCTTGAGTCTCACTCTCTGTTTGGTGGCAAGGGCGAGGGGCACGTATAGTTCATGCCCATCGTGTTCGGCCTGAATGTTTTCATTGTGACATTGCTGTCTCTATCAACTAAGGCCTCTGTAATCCCTGAAGTTATTCTTCAGGATCGGATTCGGTGAACATCCACAAAACGTCAACAGCCCCTGAAGTTCTCTGGAACCAGAATCGTGTCTTCAGGAACAGGATTCGTATGAAGGTAATCCAGCGTGTAGTGTAAACCGCGGGACTCTTTTCTGGCCATGGCGCATCGAATAATCAGCTCAGATACCTGGGCAAGGTTGCGCAGCTCTATCAGGTCATTGCTGACTTTGAAATTGCTGTAGAACTCATGAATTTCCGATTGGAGCAGCTCAACGCGATTCATTGCTCTTTGCAGACGTTTTGTGGTGCGGACAATACCCACGTAATCCCACATAAAGCGGCGAAGTTCATCCCAATTGTGAGAGATAACCACATTTTCATCGGAATCTGTTACCTGGCTTTCATCCCAGTTCGGCAGAGAGGGTGGTTGTGGGTATTGATCAATGGTATCGCGTATCATCCGGGCGCAGCTTTTGGCAGTGACAAAGCACTCCAGCAGTGAATTACTGGCCAGCCGATTAGCACCATGCAGGCCGGTAAAACTGCACTCACCAACGGCAAAAAGGCCTTGTACGTCGGTTTGACCGTTTTTATCAACCAGTATTCCACCACAGGTGTAATGGGCAGCAGGAACAATAGGGATTGGGTCTTTGGTGATGTCGATATCGTAGCTGAGGCAACGCTCGTAAATGGTTGGAAAATGAGAGCGAATAAACTCCGCCGGCTTATGGCTGATATCCAGGTAAAGGCAGTCTGACCCCAAACGCTTCATTTCATGGTCAATGGCCCGTGCCACAATATCCCTGGGAGCCAGCTCTTCCCTGTGGTCGTAGTCTGGCATGAACCGGCTGCCATCGGCTCGTTTGAGCAGGCCGCCTTCGCCCCGAACGGCTTCTGAAATCAGAAACGACTTGGCATTTGGGTGGTAGAGGCAGGTCGGGTGAAATTGATTAAACTCCATATTGGCAACCCGGCAGCCTGCCCGCCAGGCCATGGCAATGCCATCTCCGGACGCACCATCGGTGTTACTGGTATAAAGGTAGGTTTTACTGGCACCTCCGGAGGCAAGCACGGTACAGCGGCTCTTGAAGGCATGCACCTGGTCTGATAGAAGGTCGAGTATATAGACACCAACGCAGCGCGGTTCATGCTGGTGAATCTGAGGTTCCAGTTTGCTGGTGGTGATCAGGTCTACAGCCAGGTGATGGTCGTAAAGGTCTATGTTCGGCTTTAACCTTGCCTGTTCCAGTAAGGTATCTGAAATAGCCCGGCCAGTGGCATCTGCGGAGTGAATGATTCTGCGGGAGCTGTGTCCACCTTCCCGTGTCAGGTGGTAGTCGAAGGGCCGGTCAACGGTATGATCCGGTGTGAATGGTACGCCCTGGCTGATCAGCCACTCAATACTCTCTCTGCCATTCTCCACGATATGTCGAACAGCCGACTCGTTACACAGGCCTGCGCCTGCGGTCAGGGTGTCTTTCACATGCTGGTCGATATTGTCACCGGTCTGGTCCAATACCGCCGCCACGCCTCCCTGCGCCCAATAGGTTGAGCCAGCGCTTAATGAGTCTTTGCTGAAAATGGCTATTCTGGCATCATCAGGCAGCTGCAGTGCCGTGGTCAGTCCGGCTGCGCCAGAGCCAATGATGATTACATCGTAATTATAGGGCTGTTGCATAAGGCTCCCCGGTCATCAAGTCACTCCGACATCTTTTATCCTTCCTATAATCCACAGGAAAATGCATGCAGTGTGGTTTTAATGTGCTAGCCTGTGGAACTGTACATGTCTGGATAAGTAACATGATGAGTTCTTTATTGAGTGGCTTAGCTATTTATCGGTATGATTAATGACAGTTACTGGTTATGTGCATCGGGCTAAAGAGGCTATTTTACGGGTCGATGTTAAAATTGCTGCTGACCTGAATCAAGAGGCCCGAGTAAACTTGTCTGACCTGTGTATTTTCTCCACCGGGCCAGCCGGGTACCTGGAATGTTCATTGTCAGGGCATTATATAGAATGTCTGGAAGTTACTGTAGTGTCGTTGACGTGCTAAAAATAACCTGTCGGTTTTCCAATATAATTACAACACCCGGATAAACCGGGTTGTGGTGGACAGATACCTTTTGAAGTAAAAAATTGAAAATATCAGGAACTTTTCTTCATTTTGATGGTCTATATACTTGCTGCTGAGCTAAACCCTTTATTGCACGATGGTGCCTTTTATGGTGTTCCTGCCATGCATGGGTGGAGATGCCTGAATGGTTGATAGTCCGGATACTGATCAGCAGTTGGTTGATCGTGTAAAGCAGGGTGACAAGAGAGCTTATGATGTGTTGGTTATTAAATATCAACACCGTATTCTTGGGCTGGTTGGTGGTTATCTCAGTGACTTTCAGGAAGTTCAGGATGTTACGCAAGAGGCTTTTATAAAAGCGTACCGTGCACTGGATAAGTTTCGTGGTGACAGCTCTTTTTATACCTGGTTGTACCGTATTGCTGTCAATACAGCCAAAAATCATCTGGTATCCAAGGGGCGAAGATTGCCAGAGTCTGATATCGATGTTCATGATGCAGACTTCCTGGAAACAGCGACTACCTTGAGGGTCGTTGATACCCCTGAGCGCAACCTGTACTGTAATGAAATCGAGCAGGTTATCCATGATGTCATTCAGCGTTTACCCGATGAACTGAGAACAGCAGTAATGTTGAGGGAGTTTGATGGCCTCAGCTATGAAGAAATTGCCGATGTTATGGATTGCCCGGTAGGTACTGTACGGTCCAGAATTTTCAGGGCTCGTGAAGCCATTGATCGTGAGATCAGACCGTTATTAGGGCAAAGTGGTTAAACAGGGTTTAACTCATGTGCGACAGAGTGAAGGTCGGCATGAATACCAGAGGTTTGTCTATGAGTGAAAAGAGTTCTCAAAACAGTGCCAGAGAACATTTGAAAGAATCTTTATCGGTTTCTCTGGATGGGCAGGCCAGTGAGCTGGAATTGCGTCGAGTGATTGATAGCATCGGCAAGGACGATGACCTCCGGGCGCTTGCGGGTCGTTATCAGCTGATTGGTGAGACACTCCGTGGTAATAGCAGCAAATTTGCCAATGTCGATATTTCCAGGGGCGTGATGAATGCCATAGAGCAGGAAGAGGCCGGTACTACCGGTGCGCAGAATGTCTCTGAAACAAAAGGTTCTTCCGCGATCAGTCCCGTACCCGGTCGCTTTTTTGAGGATGTATGGGCTTCTTTGGGTAAGGTTGCGGTTGCAGCCTCGGTGGCTTTTGCCATTGTTGTCGGGGTCAGAAACAGTAATCCGTCTCCTGATTTGCAGGTTCTGGCTGAAAATGAACCGGTTACCCTGACTCAGCCAGTGCAGCTGGCGCAATCGGGTCATAACGATTACGGTGCATTGGGTATTCGTGCCGGGTACAACTCAAGGCAGCATGACGGTATTACCCCTGAACAACTTGCTTATGCCCAGAGTCTTGCTGACAGGGCAACCAGGGAGCGTTTTCATGCCTATGCACTTCAGCATGCAGAGCTTTCTGCAATGGGAAGTGGCCAGAGTATTTTGTCATTTGCCAGATTGACCAGTTTTGACAACCAATAAATTTATGAAACAGATGCAATGGATTACCGGAAAGTTACTGGTTCTATGTTTTTTTGTCAGTGGCTTTGTGTCTGCGGAAACATCACCCGATGCAGGTTACCTGCTTGAAAGAATGGCTGCTTCCGCCAAAAGTCTGAGCTTTCAGGGAGAGTTTGTTTATCAGCAGGGAGCACAGTTGCAGACATTAAGTGTTGTTCATCAGGCTGAAGCTGAGAATATATCGGAAAAAGAACGCATTCTCTATCTGGATGGTGCTCCCCGGGAAGTTATACGCTCCGGAAATGAACTTTTCTTTTCCAGTTATAACGAAGGGGTGACCAGGTTTCAGCATGGTTCATTGATGCCGGTAGTAAGCAAGTTCCAGTCTGGTGTATCTGAGCGTTTCTATGACTTGAAAATTGTAGGTATTGACCGCGTTGCTGGTCGAGAAGCCGTGCTGTTGCTTGTGCTGCCGAAAGATCGTTTCCGTTATGGCTATCAGCTATGGCTTGACCGAGTATCCTCACTGTTGTTGAAATCAGTGCTGGTTGATGATCAGGGTAAAATAATTGAGCGACTGCAGTTCACTTCCCTGAATATTGGTCAGCTGTCAGATGATGTTCTGGCACTTCTGGACCGCAAGCCCTCCGGTGTCGATGAAACTATTCAGTTAAAAAGCAACCCGGAACACTCAGAGAAACCTGATGTGCCCCCGGAATGGGAAACGGGCTGGCTGCCTGATGGCTTTGTGCTGGAAAACAGCACCGTCCGTCCTTCTCCGGTCAGCAAGCACGATGTAGATGCTTTGATTTTTTCTGATGGAATTGCCAGTTTCTCTGTCTTTGTTGAGCAGGATGATACTAGGGTGCTAAGTCAGGCTTCTGAACAAATCGGTGCTCTTTCGGCGGTTTCAAAGATTTACAGAGAGGGTAATCAGTACTTCCATGTGACGGTTGTTGGTGATATTCCTCTGGGGACGGCAGAGAGGGTGGCTGTATCTGTTCGTCCGGTAAAAATAAAGCCTTGATGTAATGATCAAGTAAGTTTGCTGGACTTGAAGACTGGTTTTTTTTGTATTATTTCGTTACCGATCTATATCAGGTTTTCAGGAATATGATAGAAGAGCAGGGACGAGTTGTGGCTGTAGAGCGTGATTTTGTCTGGGTTGAAACAATCAGACAGTCCGGTTGTTCAAGCTGTAGTGCCCGAAATGGTTGTGGGCAGCATCTCTTTGAAAAGTACAGGGTCGGCTCATCCTTTTCATATATCAAAGCGGTTTGTCCCTGGGTAGTGAAAGAGGGTGACATGGTTGTGGTCGGTATTCCGGAAGGCTCCTTGCTAAAGGCTTCTTTTCTGATTTATCTCTTCCCGCTTCTGCTTATGATGGCTGGCATCTGGTTGTCCTCTGTAATGGGGGCAGCAGATTGGCTGCTGCTTGTCTCAGCTGGTTTGCTCCTGGCATGTGGCTTTTGTGCAGTAAGGTTATTTGGGAATAGGTCAGCTGATATGTGCCGTGTTGATGTGGTAAGGGTATTACCCTCTGACAATTTGTCGTTATCAGGCAGCTCCTCTGGGCGAACGCTTTCTTCCAGGCAGGAATGAGTTTTCTTGTTTTATTTCTGATGCTGCCGGGTCGCCTTGTTATCACGTAATTATAAATAATATCGCAGGAGCGTATGGCTCCGGTGAGTTTTTTCAATAGTCGAATACTGGAGAAAACATAATATGAGTAGGGTGTTTTTTCTCTGCAAAAAGTCACTTTATAACGTTGGGTTTTCCCTGCTTTTGTTTTACGCAACACTGGCAAATGCTTCAGTCAGGGGTTCCGGGCTGCCAGATTTTGCGGCATTGTTTGAACAGGCATCACCAGCGGTAGTGAATATCAGTACTCTGGCCACGCCAAAAGCGAGACCGTCAATATATGGGCCGGGCGGGGAGGAGATTCCTGAAATTTTCCGCCGTTACTTTGGTATCCCGCTGCCTGATGAAAACCCTTCCGGACGTTCTCAACCGATGTCACTCGGTTCTGGCTTTATTATCTCGTCAGACGGTTACATTCTGACTAATAACCATGTTATCGAAGGTGCTGATCAGATTATTGTCAGACTCAGTGACAGGAGTGAGCGTTCTGCAGAACTTATCGGTGCCGATAAGCGTTCGGATCTGGCGCTGTTAAAAATTAACAATGACCGCAGTCTGCCCGTCGTTAAACTTGGTGATTCCGAGAGTGTTAAATCTGGTCAATGGGTAGCAGCAATTGGGTCTCCGTTTAATTTTGAATACTCGATTACCAAAGGCATTATCAGCGCTCTGAATAGAAGCCTGCCCAGCGACTCCTATGTCCCGTTTATTCAAACCGATGTCCCTATCAATCCGGGTAACTCGGGTGGTCCGCTGTTTAATATGAATGGCGAAGTCATCGGAATTAACTCCCAGATTTTTACCCGCTCTGGCGGTTTTATGGGGCTGGCATTCGCCATACCGGTTGATCATGTTATGTGGGCGGTTGATCAACTGAAAGAGAAGGGTTATGTCACCCGGGGATGGCTGGGGGTCGCCATTCAGGATGTGGATCGGGATCTTGCCGAATCGTTTGGTCTGGAAAAACCCATGGGGGCGCTGATCAGTCAGGTGGTTCCCGGTGGTCCGGCTGATAAGGCAAGGCTTCATCCCGGCGACATTATTGTCAGATTTAATGAAAGAGTCATCAGCAGCTCAGGCGTATTGCCAATGTCGGTGGGAGTGATAAAACCCGGCGAAAAAGCCAGGCTTGAATATATCCGCAATGGCAAGCGCAAGACTGTGGATGTTGTAGTGGGTGAGCTGCCGGATGAAAACAGTGGTGCCCCTGAACATAGGGGAGATAAGACGCCTTCTGATAAAAACCCTCTGGGTGTTCAGGTAGCTGAGCTTGATGAGAATTATCGCAGTAAGCTGCGCCTGGATGAGGATGTTCAGGGGCTGGTGGTGATTGGAGTTAACCGGGGTGCTGGCCGTTCCATTGGGTTGCGTCAGGGCGATGTTATCACGGACCTGAACAATAGCAGTGTGACAACGGTAGCGGAATTCAAAAAAGTGGTCGCCAAACTGCCCAGGAACCGCTCAATTTCAATGCGGGTTATTCGCGGTGGGAATCCCGGCTACATCACCTTCCGGTTACAGGAGTGATCAAATGTGGATAGCACGGTATATGACCATGGAGTAGTGTGCTGACATGTTATAGAATATTATGGAATCATTTATGCAGGTCAGACACGTGTTAATTGCTGCCGGAGCTTTAGCCACAGGCATGAATAAAATCAATTCATGCTGTTTAACAGCCGGTAAGTCAGTTTGATCCGCAGGCCAATTCCCTAATTCAAGACGGTCCCCGCGATTGCGGGGATCGCTTTTTGTGACGTTTTTACAGTAGATACTATCGTGAGCGACCTAAGCTTAATCAGGAACTTTTCCATCATTGCCCATATTGATCATGGGAAATCAACCCTGGCTGACCGTTTTATCCAAACCTGTGGTGGGCTCAGTGATCGTGAAATGCAGGCCCAGGTGCTTGATTCCATGGAGCTTGAGCGCGAGCGTGGCATCACCATCAAGGCCCAGAGTGTGACGCTGGATTATCATGCCAAAGATGGTAATACCTATCAGCTGAATTTTATCGATACACCAGGGCACGTTGACTTTTCCTATGAAGTTTCACGCTCCCTGGCGGCCTGTGAAGGTGCGCTTCTGGTGGTGGATGCGGCCCAGGGGGTTGAGGCGCAATCCGTTGCTAACTGCTACACCGCCATAGAGCAGGGGCTGGAAGTTATGCCCGTGCTGAATAAAATGGATCTGCCCCAGGCAGAACCAGACCGGGTCTCCCAGGAAATTGAAGAGATTATCGGTATTGACGCAACCGATGCTGTCCGCTGCTCTGCCAAGAGTGGTTTGGGCATTGAGGATGTTCTTGAGCGACTGGTGTCCACTATTCCTGCCCCTGAAGGTGACATCAATGGGCCATTGCAGGCACTGATCATCGATTCCTGGTTCGATAACTATCTGGGTGTCGTGTCTCTTGTGCGGGTGAAAAACGGTACGTTGCGCAAGGGAGAAAAGATCGTCGTTAAATCCACCAAGCAGTCTCATGTTGTGGATAATGTCGGTATCTTTACGCCCAAGCGGACGCCCACCGGAGTTCTTAAAGCCGGTGAGGTTGGTTATGTGGTTGCCGGTATCAAAGATATTCAAGGTGCTCCCGTTGGTGACACCCTGACTCACCTGAAAACCCAGGATGTTGCAGCGCTGCCAGGCTTTAAACATGTTAAGCCGCAGGTCTATGCCGGCTTGTTCCCGGTCAGTGCGGATGACTTTGAAGATTTTCGTGATGCGCTGGAAAAACTGAGTCTCAATGATGCCTCCCTGTTTTACGAGCCGGAGAGCAGTGACGCGCTGGGCTTTGGTTTCCGTTGTGGCTTCCTGGGCATGCTGCATATGGAGATCATCCAGGAGCGACTTGAGCGGGAGTATGACCTGGATCTGATTACCACGGCTCCCACGGTAATCTATCAGTGTCATATGAAAAACGGCAGTGTGGTGGAAGTTGATAACCCTTCCAGACTGCCTGACCCTGCTGGTATTGACGAAATTCGTGAACCCATTTCCCGGGCCAATATTCTGGTACCCCAGGAATATCTCGGTAATGTGATTTCTCTCTGCGTTGAAAAGCGCGGCGTACAGAAAGATATGCAGTTCACGGGTGGTCAGGTCTCACTGACCTACGATATTCCGATGAACGAGGTGGTGCTGGATTTCTTTGACCGACTGAAATCGGTGAGCAGGGGCTTTGCCTCCCTGGACTACTCTTTTGATCGTTTTGAAACCGCTAAAATGGTTCGGGTGGATATTCTGATCAATGGTGAAAAAGTCGATGCACTGGCGGTTATTGTGCATAAGGATCACGCCGTTTCCCGCGGACGGGTTCTGACGGAAAAAATGAAAGAGATCATTCACCGCCAGATGTTTGATGTTGCCATTCAGGCGGCCATTGGTGGGCAGATTATTGCCCGGACCACGGTAAAAGCGCTCAGAAAGAACGTCACTGCGAAATGCTATGGTGGTGACGTGAGTCGTAAGCGTAAACTGCTGGAAAAACAGAAGGCTGGTAAGAAACGGATGAAGCAGGTTGGGCGTGTGGAAATTCCTCAGGAGGCTTTCCTGGCAGTTCTAAAGGTCGACAAATAATTCACCATTGATTACATAAGAGAAAAACAGCCATGGATTTTAACTTTCCACTGCTATTGGTACTGTCGGTTGTTGTTACAGGTATCATCGCACTGATTGACCGACTTTTTTTGTTACCAAGGCGAAAGGCTGCTGTTGCCAGGCTCGGTGCCGAGGGCGGAGACGATGACGCCCTTGAGAAGCTGGCCAGGGAGCCGGCCGTGGTTGAGACCTCCAAGTCTATCTTCCCGGTTTTGCTGTTTGTTCTGGTGATTCGATCCTTTTTGTTCGAACCTTTTCAAATTCCGTCTGGCTCCATGATTCCGACCCTGGAAGTGGGTGATTTTATTCTGGTTAATAAATACAGTTACGGTTTGCGTTTGCCCGTGTCAGGTACCAAGGTGCTTGCCATCGGTGAGCCTGATCGTGGTGATGTGATGGTGTTTAAACAGCCAGGGAAAGAAAATATCAACTTTATCAAGCGTGTGATCGGTTTGCCTGGCGACGTTGTGCAATATATGGACAAGCGGCTGACGGTGAACGGCCAGGCGGTTCCTGAAGAGTTTGTGGCACAACTCAGTGATGCCCGATCCATTTATCGTCTCTATAACGAAGGTGATGAAGGTAAGCGCTACCAGGTTCGTAAAGAGCTGACCAGTCATGATTTCCGGGCTGAAGGTGAGTGGGTTGTGCCTGACGGCATGTACTTCGTCATGGGGGATAACCGTGACCGCAGCAATGACAGTCGGTATTGGGGCTATGTTCCTGAACAGAATATTGTTGGTAAGGCGGTTTACATCTGGATGCACTGGCCGAGCTGGACTCAACTTCCCGGCTTTAAGAACAACGGGGTGATTGAGTAAGCTGTCCAAGGAGAGAATCTTATGTATGGTATGAAGAGCCGACAACGAGGCAGTAGTGCAGTCAGTTGGCTGTTTTACCTGTTAATTGGTGGACTATTGTTGTCTTTTGCGGTTAAGGTTGTGCCCTTTTATATGGATGATCACTCTGTGAAGCAGGTGGTATCTTCATTAACTGACCGGCCAGGCTCTGCCACTGCATCCGTTACCCAGGTGAGAACCTGGATAAATAAAGGGTTGCAGCTAAACCTGATCAAGCTTGATCGCAATGAGGTTAAGGTCACCCGCGAAAACGGTGTTGTCGTTGTCGATATTGACTACGAGCGACGGATTCATTTTTTCCATAACGTTGATCTGGTATTAACGTTTGAACATAACTGGAAAGCTGGAACTCAGTGAAAACGCTTGAACTTGCCCGACTGCAGAAAAAGTTAGGGCATGAATTTTCCAATCAGAGCCTGTTGGCGCTGGCGCTCACCCATCGCAGCTTTGGCAGTCGTAACAATGAGCGATTGGAGTTCCTTGGCGACTCGATTGTCAACTTTGTTATTGCTGAAGCCCTCTATGAGCGCTTTCCCGATGCCAAAGAAGGGCAGTTGAGCCGCCTGCGGGCTCGAATGGTGCGCGGTGTAACCCTGGCCGAGCTTGGCCGGGAGTTTGAACTGGGCGACTTTCTTCGTCTTGGCTCCGGTGAGTTGAAAAGTGGTGGCTTCAGGCGGGAGTCCATTCTTGCGGATGCGGTTGAGGCCATTATTGGTGCGATTTACCTGGATGCCGGTATGGCCGTTTGTCACCAGCGAATTCGCACCTGGTTTACCACTCGTCTGGATCAACTGACCACGACGGATGAGCAGAATAAAGATCCGAAGACCCGCTTGCAGGAATATCTGCAGGCGCGGCAGCAGTCACTGCCAAAATATCAAGTGACAGATATTCAGGGGGAAGCTCATGACCAGCACTTTTCAGTGATTTGTGAACTGGAATGTCTGGATGAGCCGTCGAAGGGGGAAGGGTCGAGTCGTCGTGGTGCTGAACAGCAGGCGGCTCGCAATGCATTGAAGTTGCTTGGCGTTGATCATTAAGAGCGCAGAAAACAGATGACATCTGATGTAAATCGAGAAGAGCCAGCTGCTCATGAACTTAGCCTTTCCGATACCGTTTCGGAACACAGCCGCTGTGGCTACGTCGCCATTGTTGGCAGACCCAATGTTGGCAAATCAACCCTGTTGAATCACCTTCTCGGCCAGAAGCTTTCCATTACCTCCCGCCGCCCCCAGACTACCCGCCATCAGGTTCTGGGTATCAAGACGGAGCAGGGGGTTCAAACGGTCTATGTTGATACGCCGGGCATGCACAAGGTGCAGAAAAAAGCGATCAACCGCTATATGAATAAAGCGGCCAGCAGTGCCCTGGCGGGTATTGATGCCATTGTTTTTGTGGTTGACCGCCTGACCTGGAATGAAGAGGATCAGATGGTCCTTGAAAAGGTACAGGGTGCCCGCTGTCCGGTTATTCTTGCGATTAATAAAGTGGACAAGATCACGGATAAGGGGCAATTGATCCCGCACCTTGAGTCTCTGTCAACAAAAATGGATTTTCATGGGGTGGTGCCCATCTCTGCGCAGCACGGCCATAATCTGAAACAGCTGGATGAAATGATTACCCGGCTGATTCCGGCAGGCGTCCATCATTTTCCTGAAGATCAGCTGACGGACCGCAGTTCCCGTTTTCTTGCCGCTGAGCTGGTGCGGGAGAAGGTCATGCGTCAGCTGGGTGATGAGCTGCCTTATGACGTGACGGTGGAGATTGAAGAGTTCAAGCATGAGTTGCGGCCGAAAGGTCCACTGTTGACCATCAGTGCCTTGATTCTTGTGGAGAGAGCGGGCCAGAAAGCCATTGTTATTGGTGACCGGGGAGCACGACTGAAAAAAATCGGACAGGAGGCCCGCAAAGATATGGAGCACATGTTCGACTCAAAAGTCATGCTGAACCTTTGGGTTAAGGTCAAGGCAGGCTGGTCTGACGATGAGCGTGCCCTGAAAAGTCTGGGGTATGATCACAACCTGTGATTGGTAATGAATTCCATAAAGCCTGGTTACTGCATCGGCGCTCTTATAAAGAGCGCTCAGTGATTGCTGAGTTCTTAGTGGAAGGTCATGGCCGTGTGGCCATGGTGGTTCGGGGAGTCAGGCAGTCAAAGTCCCGGCTGGCTTCGCTGTTACAGCCTTTTCATCAGGTACTGGTGCGCTGGAAAGGGCGAAGTGAGCTGAAAACACTGGTTGATCTGGAGCTTGATCGCTTTACCTTTCTGACTGGTGAACGGCTTTATTGCGGGTTCTATGCCAATGAGTTGCTGATGCGATCAATGATTCCGGGGCAGCTGGTGGATGGCGTGACGGAATTATACCGGGACCTATTGGCCCATCTTCATCAGAACGTGCCTCTTGAGCCATTGCTCCGTTCCTTTGAACTGGATTTGCTGGAACTCTGCGGCTATGCTCCACCGCTTGACTGGGACGTGGTCAGCGGCGCGCCTTTAAAACAAGGCATGGTTTACCGCTTTGAACCTGAGCATGGGCTGGTACCGACCCATGGACAAGTCAGCTACCATGAGAGACCGTTTTGCTACACCGCAGAGTTGCTGCAAGCACTCTCGGCCAGGGATTTCACCAATGCTGATTTCTATCCTGGTTTCAAGCGTTTTACCAGGCAGGCCATGAAACCGCTTATCGGAGACAGGCCGATGCAGAGCCGCATGCTGTTTACCAGGAGGCTGACCGAGAATAGACTGCCCTACTGCGGTGGCAGCAAATTGGTCTAAAAAGCCGGAAATTTTTAGCAAATAGAACCACTATTCGCTAAAAATTTCCGACTTTTTATCCTCAATTTTCTGCCATCCTCGCTACGGGGTCGCCTAGACGGGCGCTATTCTCGGTCAGCCTCCCAGCAGAAAATCTCAATCGCCACCGGAGAGGCCATTAGTAGAAAATGGTGCACTCTCCAAATCCCGATAACGGTCGCACAATTCACTGCGCCATTTTCTACATTTTCTACAACAGGTGTATTTATGATTCCTCATCAGCGTATTTTGCTGGGTGTCAACATTGATCATATTGCAACCATCCGGCAGGCCAGGGGGATTCGTTATCCTGATCCTGTTCAGGCGGCAATTGAAGCTGAAGAGGCCGGGGCAGATGGCATCACATTGCACCTGCGTGAAGACCGCCGACATATTCAGGACCATGATGTATTCCGGATTCGTGACGTTCTGCAGACCAGAATGAATCTGGAGATGGCAGTGACCGATGAAATGGTTGGCATTGCGGAAAAGCTCAAACCTGAACATGTCTGCCTGGTTCCGGAGAAGCGGGAAGAAGTCACCACTGAAGGCGGACTGGATGTGAAAGGCCTGTTTGACAGTGTGGCTCCCGCCTGTGAGCGCCTGGGAAAACAGGGGATTGAAGTCTCGCTGTTTATTGATCCTGACCTGGAGCAGATTGAGGCCGCTGTCAGGGCCGGAGCGCCAGCCATTGAATTGCATACCGGTGCTTACGCTGAAGCTTCGACGGCTGAAGCCATGCAGGATGAGCTTGACCGTCTTAGACATGCGGTGGTGTTTGGTCTGGAACAGGGGCTGGTCGTCAATGCCGGCCATGGCCTTAATTATCAGAATGTTGAGCCTGTTGCGTTGATCGCCGGTATCAATGAACTGAATATTGGGCACTCGATCATTGCCCGTGCCCTGTTTACGGGATTGAATCCAGCGGTGCGTGAGATGAAAGCCCTTATGTTGGCAGCTGCACGGAATGCGTTTTAAGTGATTGTTGGAATAGGGACAGATATTGTCCGTATTGATCGGATTGAGCGCTCACTCAGTCGGCTGGGTGAGGCGTTTGCCAGGAGGATTCTCACGGACCATGAGCTGTTGCAATGGCAGCAGCGTTCATCCTCACCGGCCTGGCTGGCCAAGCGCTTTGCGGCGAAAGAGGCCGTTGCCAAAGCGTTTGGTACAGGAATCGGAAAACTGTCATTCCGGCACATAGAGGTAAGAAATAATGCCTCAGGTGCTCCTGAGTTGTTTTTATCGGATTATGGTCTTGAATTGCAGCAGCAAAGAGGGGTTAAGCGGCTTCACCTCAGTCTTTCTGATGAGCAGGATAATGCGATTGCCTTTGTAGTACTGGAGAGCTGAATCAGCTCTTTTTCTCATCACAATAGCGCCCGATTCACTACCCACATAAACGGCTTTGAACGTGATATCATGCTTCCTCAGCCGTTTCCAGACTCTCCATTTCCCACTGATTGAGACGGGTGATGGACTGAAGCAATAATTGAAAGTCTTCGGTGACTTGATTATGGTCCAGGGTGTTGTATTTCTTCAGTCGTGTTTCCAGCCGGTTGCAAATACGCTCCAGTTCCGGCACTCCACAATAACGACAGGCACCGTGTAATCGGTGTACCCGTTCCAGTACAGCCGAATAATTATTGGCAGCCCAGCCATCTTTGAGAGTTACAAGATCGTCATCAAGTCCCTCTTTCATCATCACCAGCATCTCCTGAGCCAGTTCCCGGTTTCCGGCAGCCAGTTGCGTCGCCAGGTTGATATCTACAGGACTTTCCGATTGATCCATTGCCGGATGTAAAGAGATGCCGGGCTTTGATGGTGGAAAATATTCTCTATGCTCTAATGTCTCGGTAGGCATCTTTGCCCACTGATTGATCATGCTGATGACGTGTTTCTCACTGACCGGTTTACTCAGGTAGTCATCAAAGCCACTTTGCAGCAGCGTCTTTTTCTCCTCGGGCAGCGCATGGGCAGTCACTGCAATAATTGGGGTGCGCTGGTGGTTCGGGATTTCACTGCGAATTCGCCCTGTGGCTTCGAGTCCATCAATGACCGGCATCTGAACATCCATGAAAATAATGTCGAAAGTGAACTGCCTGCACAGTTCAATGGCATCAAAACCATTTTCTGCGGTTTGCAAATCTTGCCCCAGGTTGCCAAGAATGGTTTTCAGCAATTTCAGGTTAACCGGGTTGTCATCAACGACCAGAATACTCAGGGATTTGTTGATCTGTTGTTGAATTTTTTTGCCTTCATGATTCCCGTTTATACGGGTCAGCAGTGCTTTCAGCCTGTTCAGTCCAACGGGCTTCAGAAGCGTATCAGTACCGTCAGGAAGCACAGGATCCATAGCCCCTGTTATTCCTGATGAACTGAGTACAATAATGCTGGCGTTGCTGTAAGAGGCTGTTAACTGCGTGATTCCCTGAACCGGTTCGATATTATCAGGGTTGATGAAAATATAGTCGTAGGAGACATTTGTCTTGTTTGCTGACATTCCCTGCTGGATGCTGGCTGCTGCGGTGATATTTGCACCCAGTTTATCCAGTAAGTGAAAAATCGATAGCCGGGTCAGCTCATGGGGTTCGATAAGGAGTACTTTCTGGCCGTGCAGCGGTGTCGGTACCAGTTCTTGCTGCTCACAACCATCAGCAACAGCCGGTTCACCATTTTTGTTATTCAGGGTTGTTTTAAAGGTAAACCAGAAGGTTGCCCCCTGACCCAGATCGGAATCAAGGCCAATTTCTCCACCCATTTGCTCAACCAGATTTTTGCAAATCGACAGGCCAAGCCCAGTTCCCTCCGCCTTGCGTGTTCTGCCGGAGTCTGCCTGGGCAAAAGCCTGGAACAGTTTGTGATGTTGCTCCCGGGTAAGGCCAATGCCGGTATCCGCCACTGAAACTCTCAGGGTCAGGGGTTCATTACTTTCTTGCTGATCAGGTTTGCCTTCCTGATCCAGCATCACTCGCACAGCAACGGAACCATAACTGGTGAATTTAATGGCGTTGCTGATCAGGTTGGTGAGGATCTGCTTCAACCGCAGTCCATCAATGATGATATGTTCAGGAACATCGTCGTAGATAAAGTGGACAATTTCCAACGATTTACCATAAGCGGCAGGTGCCATAAACGTCATAACACCCTCAACGATCTCCCGCAGGCAGACGGGTTGGGGATCCAGCACCAGCTTACCGGCTTCCATACGGGAAAAATCAAGAATGTCATTCAACATCGTCAGCAATCCCTGAGAGGATTTCTCAATGGTACTGACATAGTCGTATTGTTGCGGTGTGAGCCTTGAACTCAGCATCAGGTTGGAAAAGCCAATAATGCCATTCAGCGGTGTTCTGATTTCGTGGCTCATATTGGCCAGAAATTCGCTCTTGCTTCTGCTTGCTTCAAGTGCTTCCTTTCTGGCGAGATCCAGCTCGACATTTTGAATTTCAATGGTTTCCAGTGTTTCCCGCAGTTCATCATTGTACTGGGCAATATGACTGGTCATTTTCTGATGTTTGCTCTGCAGGCCATTGAGCATAACGTTGATAGACGATTCCAGTTCATACATCAGGCTGCTTCGGTTGTCCGGCAGTCGGGTATCGAAGAAGCCATCCTTGATGCGATCAATGACCCTTGCCATACGGTCCAGGGGGCGGGTAACACCGCGGCCCAGCTTCAGGCTAATGATCAATGCCACCAATAACCCCATAGTGACCACAATAATGCTGAACGACAGAGAGCGAAATTGGGTCAGATGCGTTTCTGCATAGGCGTAATCGGTAATCAGCCAGCCAGTAATTTTGGCCGTATCCGGGCTGATGATTGGATCGGCAACCTGGATGACCTGGTCGTTCCGGAACCAGCTCTGGCCAGGTTCTAACAGTGAGGCTAAATTTCCGGTGGCCGTGAGCTTTGGGCCTGCATGAAGAGTCTCCCGGCCTTGCTCATCGACCAGGCTTACCGCACGAATATCCCTGTCATCCAGCAGCATGCTGATCAGGGCTTGCAGTTCTTTATGCCGGGTGTTATCCAGCAGCAGTGAGGCAACGGCTGCCTGCTGTCCAGACTGAGTCAATGCCTTGGCCATGAGCTGGTTGTCCAGTTCCTGATACCGCTTAACCAGATAGACAGCGCCCATCAGCAGGGAAACAATAATGCCGGGAAGAAAAGCGAGCAGAAGAATCCGTTGGCGGAATGCCGTAAGGTGCTGTTTCATGGTACTGCCTTTCCCTGTTTGGCTTTTGTTCTGTATTATTCCGGAATAATAAAGTCTACGTAAGTTATATGTCCATGGAATATCCGACAATAGAGTCGATTATTGGCAACACCCCGCTGGTTCGTCTGCAGCGCATGCAGGGGAAGAGTTCAAATACCATACTACTGAAACTGGAAGGACAAAATCCGGCCGGTTCCGTGAAAGATCGACCAGCCCTGTCCATGATCGCCGAGGCGGAACGCCGCAATGCCATCAGCCCGGGGGACACATTAATTGAAGCCACCAGTGGCAATACCGGTATAGCGCTCGCCATGGCAGCAGCCGTTCGCGGTTATCGAATGATCCTTATTATGCCGGACAATATGAGCGCCGAGCGTCGTGCAGCAATGAGTGCTTATGGAGCAGAACTGATTCTGGTCAGTAATGGCATGGAAGGTGCCCGGGATAAAGCGCTGGAAATGCAGCAACAGGGCCTGGGCAAGGTACTTAACCAGTTTGCCAATCCGGATAATCCCCTGGCGCATTACGGGACCACCGGGCCTGAAATCTGGCAGCAGACTCAGGGTACGGTCACACATTTTATCAGTTCCATGGGTACTACCGGGACGATAATGGGGACCTCCCGTTATCTGAAAGCGAAGAATCCTGCCATTCAGATCGTTGGCCTGCAACCGGAACAGGGAGCTCAGATACCAGGCATCCGTCGTTGGAGTCCCGAATACCTGCCTGCGATTTTTCACCGTTCCGCCGTTGATGAGGTGATGGATATTGGCCAGACAGAAGCTGAAGAATGCATGAGGCGGCTGGCCCGGGAAGAAGGCATATTCTGCGGCGTTTCTTCAGGGGGAGCCGTTGCAGCTGCCCTGAGACTGTCAAAAAGCGTAGAGCAGGCCACCATTGTGGCGATTATCTGTGACCGTGGTGATCGGTATCTTTCCACGGGCGTATTTCTGCCATAGGAAAACCGTTCACCCATGATTGAATTTCCATGTATGCAGGTATGAATCCGGGTTTGTTGTACTCAATATCCAAGGTAACATTACGCTTTTAAACGGCCATGGGCCATGGTTTCAAGAGAATGTTGGAAGTACTCTATGCGCTTTAAACGTGCTGCCTCAACCCCTGTTATTATTCATGAGGATGTGCGTATTGACGGGCTTTCCCATGATGGTCGCGGGATTGCCCGCTACCATGGGAAGACCCTCTTTATTGACGGTGCACTGCCGGGCGAAACCGTTCGTGTCCGGATTCTGGAAGACAAACGTCGTTTTATCAATGCCCGTGTATCAGAAGTGCTGTCGGCATCACCCGAGCGCCGTGAGCCTGCCTGCGCCCATTTTCGTCAGTGCGGAGGCTGCAGCCTGCAGTACTGGTCCCATGAAGGGCAGCTTGACAGCAAGCAGCACATCGTTCTCGATCAGTTAAGGCGATTTGCCCAGGTTGTGCCTGAGCACATTGAAGAACCACTGGTTTCTCCCCCATATGGCTATCGTCATCGTTGCCGTTTTGCCATCCGTTGGCATAAAGGCAGACTGAGCCTTGGTTTTCGGGAAAAGGGCAGTAATGCCATCTGTGACATTAATGAATGCCCCATACTGGCAGAGCCTTTGCAGGAGATGCCCGTACTGATGAAGTCATTTTTGCCAACGTTAACCGGCCGGGAAGCCATTTCCCACGTGGAGTGTTTTCTGGCAGAGCAGGGGCGCGGGTTACTGCTGCGTCATATTCGTCCTCTGTCGCAAGAAGACCAAACCCTGTTGACAGCGTTTGCTTCTGCCCATCAGCTGTTGCTGTACCTGCAGGGTAGTCCAGAGAGCATCCGGCTTTTATATCCTGCCAGATCTGACGACGATGCCGCCGTCGCATTACATTACTCGCTGCCTGAATCGGGGGTGCAGCTGTACTTCCGGCCACAGGACTTTACCCAGGTCAACCGGGTGATTAATCAGGCGATGGTTGGGCAGGCTATCCAGTGGCTTGGTCCGCAGGCATCCGATAAAGTGCTTGACCTGTTCTGTGGCCTGGGTAATTTCTCTCTGCCACTGGCGAAAAAGTCAGGCCATGTCACGGGGGTTGAGGGTTCACCGGGTTCGGTTGCCCAGGCGACAAGAAATGCCGGTCTGAATGGTTTGAATAATGTAAGTTTTCACTGCGCAGACCTGTCCAGTGATTTCACCACTGAGCCCTGGGCAAAAGAGCATTACGATATAGTGGTTCTCGACCCCCCCAGGGCCGGTGCGGATTTTATGATTGAGCAACTGGCCTGCTTATTGCCTGACCGACTGTTGTATATTTCCTGCAATCCGGCGACCCTTGCCAGGGATGCCGGCAGTCTGGTCTCCCATGGTTTCAGGCTTGAGCGTTTGTGTGTAATGGATATGTTTCCGCAAACTTCTCATGTTGAGTCCATGGCGCTTTTTGTCAGGTCATAGTCAAAAAGTAATTTATTGGAAAGTAGCCTGTTAATGGCTGCTTTGGGGTAGTAGTCTTGGAGCCTGTCCGACGCCTGACAGGGCATCATTTTTAAATAAAGAGATGGAATGGAATAGATGGTCAAGGTCAGAGAGGATCAGCCCCAGCTCTTCGACGGCAGTGTCGACCTGGGTGCCTGGCTGAATCGCCTGCAGGAACGTTACGGCGTTGGTGATACGGATAGTCTGAGGGAGGCCTGCGAGCTGGCCCAACAGGCTGAGCTGCTGGCATTGCAGCGGTCTCTCGAATCTGAAGAAACAGTCTGGCCTACGGGAAAAGGGTGTTTCCGGATCGGTCTGGAAATGGCCGAGATCCTGGCCGAGCTGAAACTGGATATGGATACCCTGGTTGCTGCGGTCCTCTATCGGGCTGTCCGTGAAACCAAGCTCTCTCTTGACCAGATGGAAGAGAATTTTGGCAAGGTGGTTGCCGGTCTGATCAAAGACGTTCAGGGCATGGCGGCCATCAGCAATATCCAGAACCCGAGAAAGCAGGTTCTCGATCATCGTCAGGACCAGCTGGAAAAAGTTCGCAAGATGCTGGTGTCCATTATTGATGATGTCCGTGTTGCCCTGATCAAACTGGCTGAGCGAACCTGCGCTATCCGGGCTGTTCAGCATGCCAGTAAGGAGAAACGTCAGCGGGTTGCCAGGGAGGTGTTTGAAATTTATGCGCCGCTGGCCCATCGGCTGGGTATTGGTTATATCAAGTGGGAGCTGGAAGATCTCTCCTTCCGTTACCTTAAACCCCAGGACTATAAGAAAATTGCCAGGCTACTGGATGGCAAACGACTGGATCGCCAGAAATACATTACCAACGTCGTAGATGCCCTGAAAGCGTCGCTGTCGGATGCACGGATTGAGGGGGATGTCAGTGGCCGGGTAAAGCATATCTACAGTATCTGGCGGAAGATGAAACGGAAAAACGTCGATTTCCGTGATCTCTACGATATTCGTGCCGTCCGTATTCTCACCAATGAAGTCCGCGACTGTTATGCGGCACTGGGGGTGGTGCACTCGCTCTGGAATCATATTCCCAAAGAATTTGATGATTACATTGCCACTCCGAAAGAGAATGGCTACCGCTCCCTGCACACGGCGGTGTTTGGCCCTGAAGGCAAAACCCTTGAAGTTCAGATACGCACCCATGATATGCATGAGGAAGCAGAGCTGGGTGTTTGCGCACACTGGAAGTACAAGGGCACTGACGTTAATAGCCGCAGTGACAGCTACGAGGAAAAAATTTCCTGGCTGCGTCAGGTGATGGAGTGGCATGAAGACCTTGGTGATCTGGGCGAGCTTGGTGGTCAGTGGCGTGCGGATGTCGAGCCAGACCGAATCTATGTGTTTACCAAAGATGGGCATGTGGTTGATCTGTCGGTGGGAGCCACCCCGATCGATTTTGCCTACCGGATTCACTCAGAAGTGGGCAGCCGCTGCAGAGGCGCGAAAGTTGCCGGTCGTATTGTCCCGTTAACCCATAAACTGAAAACCGGCGATCAGGTGGAAATCCTTACTGCTCCCAATGCCCATCCCAGCCGGGACTGGCTGAACCCTGATCTTGGTTATGTCACCACCAGTCGTGCCCGGGCCAAGATCACCAGCTGGTTCAAAAAGCAGGATCGGGACGCCAATATTGCCGATGGTCAGAGCCTGCTGGAATTGGAGCTTAAGCGTCAGGCGTTGCAGAGTGTTAATTACCCGGAGCTTGCCCAGGCGGTTAACTGCCTGTCACCGGATGATATGTTTGCCGGTATCGGTGCCGGTGACATAAAACTTCGCCATGTGGTTTCCCTGGCACAGAAGCAGGTTGCGCCGGAAGAGGAGAAGACGTTTGAAATTCGCACCAAACCACAACAGGAACGGTTATCGGACAGCACCATTACCATTGATGGTGTTGGTAATCTGCTGACTCAGATGGCGGGTTGCTGCCAGCCGGTGCCGGGGGATCCGATTATCGGTTATATCACCGTTGGCCGTGGCGTAACCATTCACCGGGAAGACTGTAACACGGCGCTCTCTTTGCGTAGTCGTGAGCCGGAGCGCCTGATAGAAGTTAACTGGGGAACCCGTCCGGACTACAGTTACCCGGTTGATGTTATCATTACGGCTTATGACCGCCCGGGCCTGTTAAGAGATATTACCGTGGTATTGGCTAACGATAAGGTGAATGTTCTGTCTATGCAGACCCGGACCAGCAAGGAAGAGCATTTAGCCAGCATGCTGCTGACCATGGAAGTTCCGAGTCTGGAGAGCCTGGGACGCATCCTTGCCAAGGTCAGTCAGTTGCCCAATGTTATCGATGCTGTTCGTCATCGTAAAATGAGTTAAGTTATTCTGCTGATTCCCGCGCCTGGCGTGGGAATCCCCTTCTTTTTCATCCGTTTACATTCTTCCAGGAGCCGGGTTTGTCACATTCCATTGATGATCTGATTACTTTGATGGCCAGACTCAGAGATAGAGAACATGGTTGTCCATGGGATCTGAAACAGACCTTCGCCACCATTGCCCCCTATACACTGGAAGAGGCCTGCGAAGTTGCCGAAGCCATTGAGCAGGAAGATTACGACAACCTGAAAGAAGAGCTGGGTGACCTGCTGTTTCAGGTGATTTTCCATGCCCAGATGGCCAGAGAAAACGGCTTTTTTGACTTTGCCGACATCAGTGAGGGGATATTGGCAAAATTGCTGCGCCGACATCCCCATGTCTTTCCTGATGGAAGTCTGGAGTCGTTTGCTAGCGGGCAACAGCTGACGCCTGAACAGGTCAAGCAGAAGTGGCAGGAGATAAAGGCCGAAGAAAAAAAACAGAAAGGCCCCAAAAAGAGTCACTCAGCCATGCCTGATGATTTGCCGACAATGCTGCCAACCTTGCAGCGTGCCGAAAAAATTCAGGCAGCAGCGGCCAGAGTGGGTTTTGACTGGCCGGAGCCAGAGCCGGTGTTTGACAAGATTTACGAAGAGCTGGATGAAATCCGTGCCGCCAGAAGTGAAAGTCAGGAGCGTATTTCGGAAGAGGTGGGTGACCTGTTATTTGCCTGTGTCAATCTTGCCCGGCACCTCGGTGTTGATGCCGATATGGCATTGCGTAAGGCCTGCCATAAATTTGATCATCGGTTCCGGAAAATGGAAGCTCTTGCTACCGAACATGAGGAACGTTTTGAACAGCTGACGCTGGAAGAGATGGAGAACTACTGGCAGCAGTGTAAACAATGACTTTGGAGCAGCTGCCTCCGTTGTTAACCGGAGGCACGTTATGTTCTGTCAGTCATTGGATTTTATCATTAGCTGTTCATAGTCGTAGGTCAGGTCGTTCATTTTTTTCAAAATCGATTCAGTTGTTACTGAGACCATGGTGGGAACAAAATGGCCCTGGTGACTGATTTTGAATCCGGCATTGGTAAAGTCCCACTGGCTCTGGACTTTCGCCAGCTTTTGTTTGATATCGCTGGAGTTCAACTCTGATTGACGGAGCGTTGTCAGTGCGCTGCCAAACTCATCAATGGCCAGATCCAAAGATTGATCAACCGACGGATCCTTAACGCCCCATGCCCGGGTAATGTAGAGTTTGGCGATACGCTGACTGAGCATTCGCTGTCGGCCGGAAATATTCACCAGTTGACCGGCTTTATGTCCGGCGTGTTCAGTAATGGTTTTAACCACGGTTTCACTGCGAGCCAGAAGTTCATCACTCAGCGCCAGAATGGTCAACGCTTGTTCGCGCGTTGGGGTCTCAAGGACTTTTAAACGGAACTCCTGCCAGGTGGTGGCGGCATCATTCAAGCTGTTGCGAATCTCATCGTCAGGGGCGTAATCCATAAGTTCAAGAAATTGCTGCTCGAACAGGGCCATACTGGTATCCAGGTCAGCTGTCGCTTGATCCGGATTTACATCGGAGCCAATCATAATGTAACTTTTAGCGATCCTCTGACTGAGCATTCGCTGGCGACCTGCCTTGTTAATGGCTTCTGCATCATTAATGGTTGCCGCTGCAGGCAGCGAAGTTATGACCAGAGTGAACAGGATGCTGAGTAGGCCTGAAATCTTGAAAATCTGATTTAACATATCCGTATCTATGAATTGTTATTGATTTAAAAGGCGGATAATACCTGAAAATTACTTATGATTCGCCTTTCCAAATTTATTGCGGATGCTGGTTATTGCTCACGGCGGCAGGCTTCACGACTGATAGAAAGCGAGTGTGTGCTGGTTAATGGCAGGCCGGGATTGCATATTGATCGAATAGCATCGCTTGCTTCGGGGCGAAGAAATTTCAGGCCTGCTTCGGGCAACGGGCCATCAATAAGAAAGTGTGCCCCTGTTGCCGGTACCGCAGGTAAGGATCCAGGATATCAGAAGGTACACTGGTCGGCTCCGGGCTGAAAAAGCCTGCTCTCTGGTAAAAAAGTTCAAGGTGAGCATAGGGGTAGCACCAGCAGTTGACAGCTTTTAGATCTTTCAGGACTTCGCTCAAAAAGAACGAGCCAATACCCTTTCTTTGGGCATTGCTGGCGACCTGGACGCTTCTCAGCAGATAACCGTCGGATTTTGGACTGGCCCTCAGGCCAGTGATAATGTTTCCCTTTGCGCAGCGGGCTACCCAGACCCGCTCCTCACTCGACGCTTTTCCCTTGTGCCCGTTCTCTTTAAAAAAGCGGTTAACCAGGGGAAAGGCAATTGGGTTGAGTTCCTCAACGGTATGCACAGCATACTTAGTCACGGCTGTTTCCGGATGCTTTCTGGGCGGCTCCCAGAATGCCCCGCAACATATTCAGCTCTTTGGCTTCGGGGCGGGCACGGTTGAACAGGCGACGAAGCCGGGTCATGACCAGCCCCGGGTGCTGTTGAATAATAAAATTGATGTCGGTCAATGTGGTTTCCAGGTGCTCGTAGAACTTTTCCAGCTCCTGATTCAGAGGGTATTCCTGTTCCGGTGTTTCACCATGCCAGTGGTTCTCTTTATTCAGTGACGCCTTGAAGATCTCATAACAGAGAATCTGAATGGCTGAGGCGACATTAAGTACCGGGTACTCCGGGTTCGCATCAATGCTGGTATGGAAGTGGCACTTTTCCAGTTCGCTGTTGGTCAGCCCCATGGTTTCCTGGCCAAATACCAGGGCAACGGGCGATTGGCGGGATTCACAGAGCAGTTTCTCAGCGCACGCTTCAGCCCCGAGCATCGGGCGTGAAAACGAATGGGTGCGTGTTCTGGCACTGGTGCCGATGACCAGGGCGCAATCGGCAATGGCTGCATCCAGTGAGTCAAAGACCCGGGCGTTTTCCAGCACATCCAGGGCACCGGCCGCCATGGAGTCCGCCTCCGGCGCGGGAAATCGTTGCGGTGTCACCAGGCAGAGGTCACTCAGGCCCATGGTTTTCATGGCCCGGGCAGCGGAGCCTATGTTGCCGGGGTGGAAGGTATTGATAAGGATGATGCGAATATTTTGAAGCATGGAGACCAATGGTTGAATAACGGAAGAGGCTGTCCTTTTGGACACTCTTTAGCAAGAGCTGATCCACAAAATAAATTTGACCCGTAATTATAGGGGGCGAAAGTACTTGAAAACCAGTCCTCGTGGTGAGTACCGATCGAGTTATGTACAATGCACCGCAGTGGTCAGTAGTCCGGGAAATACATTGAAAAGATGAGTCAAACTACACAAAAGCAAGCCTATCGCTGGTTGTTACGGCAGATAGGGTCAGCCCGGCATTGGCTACTGATCTCCATGGGCCTGGGTTTGCTCAATGGCGTCTTGCTGATTATGCAGGCTTCAATCATGGCAGGAATGATCCATCAGCTGGTGATGGAGGGGGCCACCCGGGAGATGCTGACGGAGGATTTTTTCCGGGTTCTGGTGTTGGTTGTTGCCCGTGGTGCCTGTACCTGGGGGCGTGAGTTTTGTGGTTTTCGGGCAGGTGCCTGTGTTCGGGTAGAAGTGCGTAAACTATTGCTGGATAAGTTACGTCGCCTTGGGCCGCTGGTGATTGCTGAGCGGCCTGCCGGTAGCTGGTCGGCGATTGTTGTTGAACAGGTGGAAGAGCTTCAGGAATTTATTGCCAAATACCTGCCTCAGATGGCTCTGGCGGTGATGTTACCGGCCATTATGCTGGTGGTTGCTTTCCCACGAAGTTGGGTAGTGGGCATTATTTTTCTGGGAACAGCGCCGCTGATTCCGGTTTTTATGGTTCTGGTAGGAATGAAAGCCGCACAGGCTAACCGGAAAAACTTTCAGGCACTCTCACGCCTGGGGGGCTTCTTTCTGGATCGGCTGCAAGGGTTGGAAACGCTGAAACTCTTTCAGCGAACAAGCTTTGCACAAACACAGTTAGCTGATGCCAGTGAAGACTTTCGGATAAAGACCATGCAGGTACTCCGTCTGGCGTTTCTGTCATCAACGGTGCTGGAGTTTTTTGCTTCGGTGTCCATTGCGCTGGTAGCGGTGTTTCTGGGGATGAGTTTTCTGGGTCATATTACCTTTGGTGGTGAAGTGACACTGTATACCGGGCTGTTTCTGTTACTGCTGGCACCTGAGTATTATCAGCCGCTGCGGGAGCTGGGAACCTATTATCATGCCAGGGCCAAAGCGGTTGGTGCGACGGAAGAGATTCTGGACATATTATCCCGGAAAGAATCGGAGGCACACCATGGCGGGTTGTCTTTGCCAGAGGTAGTGCCGCTGACTCTGGAGGTAAAAGAGCTATCCGTGTCGGCAACCATAAAGTCCACAGTTAACCCGCTGTCGGCAGGTGCTTCAGACAACAAACAGCCACTGTTACTGGATCGTCTGTCGTTTAAGATCGAACCCGGAACCCGGGTCGGTATTATTGGCAGCAGCGGTGCCGGTAAAACAACGCTGATCAATACGCTGATGGGCTTCTGGAACTACCAGGGTGAAATAAAGGCAGGCGGGCAATCGCTGGCGGATACCCGGCTTGACAGTTGGCGTAAAGCGATTGCCTGGTTGGGCCAGCAGCCACTGATTATCCATGGCTCCGTTTATGACAATATTTCCTTTGGACGCGCAGTTTCCCGTGAGCAGTGCCTCGACGCCCTGGCCAGGGCCCAGGGTATGGATATTCTGGCAAACCTGCCGGATGGGCTGGACGGTGTCCTTAAAGAGCAGGGCGGTAACCTGTCGGTTGGTCAGGCCCAGCGGATTGCCCTGGCAAGGGCCCTGGTGTTGCCGGTGCGGTTATTAATTCTGGATGAACCGACAGCCAGCCTGGACTCTGTCAGTGAGAGCCTGGTGCTGGATGCCCTGGATGCCATACCTGACGATTGCACTGTTATCACCATTACCCACCGAATCAGCCAGCTCAAGGCCATGGATCAGATCCTGCTGCTGGAAAAAGGGAGGCTGGTGGCTGACGGCTCTCCGGCAGCGCTGACGAGGGACAGTGCTCCGTATCAGCAGTTTATCAGTATGCATTGTAATCAGGGGAGTCTGGATAATGAATGACCTGTGGCCTTTCCTGAAATTGTACCGTCAGCATCTGGGGATGCTGTCATTGGGAATTCTGCTGGCAATAGTTACCCTGCTGGCGAGCCTCAGCCTGCTCTCACTGTCCGGTTGGTTTATTACCGCCACTGCCATCGCCGGGCTGACCTTTACCACGGCCCAGACCTTTAACTTCTTTACCCCGGGGGCGGGCGTTCGGGGCTTTTCCATTGCCCGTACCGCTGCCCGCTATGCAGAACGTCTGGTTAGCCATGATGCCACGTTCCGACTGTTGTCAGGCCTGCGCAGCTGGTTTTTCAGTAAATTGATTCCGCTCTCCCAGGAGCAGCTCGGACAGTACCGTAAAGGTGAGCTGCTTGATCGGCTGGTGGCTGATATTGATGCCCTGGATCAGCTCTATCTGAGGCTGGTCAGCCCATTGCTGTCTGCTGTGAGTGTTGCTCTGTTGTTTTCACTGTTTATCTCTTTTTTCAGTGTTGCGGTGGCCATGGTGGTGTTGCTGGTGATGATGCTCTGGATTATCTCCATGCCGTTGCTGTTTTATGTCCTGGGTCGCAGGACCGGGGAGTCAATGGGTGTCAGGCAGGCACGTTTGCGTCAGGAGGTACTGGATTATCTGCAGGGTATGGCGGAACAGCAGATCTATGGCAGTGATGCCAGTAGCCGTACCACGATGGCTGAATCGGAACAGAAACTGGTTGCCGACCAGTCCCGCATGGCAGTGATGGAAGGCTTCGGTTCCGCCCTGTTTGTTTCCGGCTCCGGTGCGGCGGCATTACTGGTGTTGTATATCGCCAGTGGTGAGATGAGTGCAGGCCTGTTCAGTGGGCCGGTTATGGTTATGATGGTGTTTGGAATGCTGGCCAGTTTTGAAGCGCTGATGCCATTGCCTGTTGCTTTTCAGTTTCTCAGTCATACACGACAGGCGGCCAGTCGTTTGCGCCAGGTGGTGAAGTCGCCGGTGGTTGTATTTCCAGAAAAGGCAACCGGAGAAGTATTAAAAGGTGAGATTCAGTTTACTGAGGTCTCCTGTAGCTATGTCAATAACAGCGATGCCAATAATCAGCCAGTCATTAATAAGCTGTCACTTCACATTCCTGCAGGCAGCCATATTGCTCTGCTTGGTAAAACCGGATGCGGTAAATCAACGCTGATCAAGTTATTGAACCGTGGATTGGAGCCCTCTGGTGGCAGGATTTTACTGGATGGGCAGCTGATTCAGGAATTGTCAGAACAGGCACTTTACCGGGCCATCACATTTGTTCCCCAGAAAACGCACGTGTTCAGTGCCACGCTCAGGGAGAATCTGCTATTGGCTGCACCAGCAGCAACGGATGCGCAGCTGTTAACCGTTGTTAACGATTCAGGTCTGAATAGGCTTGTTGCTGCCAGGGAGAATAATGGTGATTTGCTGGATGTCTGGCTGGGGCAGGGCGGTATTGCCTTATCCGGTGGAGAGCAGCGTCGTCTGGCCATTGCCCGGGCTTTGCTGAAACCGGCCCCGATACTGGTGATGGATGAGCCGGGGGAAGGGCTGGATGTTCACAGCGAACGGGCATTGATGGATACCGTTTTGGGTCAATTCAAAGACAGTACCATCATTATGATCACCCATAGGCGAACTGCCCTGGGAAAGATGGATCAGGTCTTCCGAATGGAAAATGGCAGTTTGATTAAATGGTAATGACAAACCCTGGTCGATGAGTTTGATGTGTACAATCTCCGCTCACCCTGATGCACGGTCGAAGGGTGATTGGCACAGTATTCAGGGTATTGAGTTTACGCCTTTCGACTCCGCTCAAGACGAACGGAGCTTGGGAGCCAATAAAGGAACCATCAATTACATTGAAACCATGTACTAGCGCTGTGCCGCTTTATGTAGATCTTTTTCAGGCCAATCTTTTATTAAGCTTCTGCGAATATCAGAACGTTCCTGATCACTCAACTGGCAAATATCTTTTCCTGCAATCTGTGAATAGTAATGCCGCATCCAGGTTTTGTTGACCGGATTGGGAATAATAAAATATTTTCTTCCGTACAGGTTTCTGGTTTTTTCAACGGAAGCCCGGTCAAAAGGGGATAACCCTTGCTCTTTTAAATCAAAGTCATCCAGAAGGTCACCGACAAACAGTCTGACATCGTATTTTTTTCCATTGATCCTTCCGGACATAATGGCTTTTCGCTGGTGCTCCTTATCACAGCTTTTTTTATTGACCGGACAATATTTGGAGCGGTTCAGCAAATTGGTCTGAGTAACTTTGGGGAATCCATTGGCAGCCAGTTGTTTTAAGGTGAAGTTTTCTACATCCCCTTTATGACCCGGACGGCCGGAAGAGTGCTCCCGGGCCGTTAGATAAAAGATTTCATAACCCAAGGCTGCCGCTTTGTTTAAAAACTCTCTGGCACCGGGAATGGAGGTGGATTGAAGCTGTTTTTCGTAGTTCCTCATCTTCGCTTCAGGTTCAGGGAATGCTTTGCAAAGAGGTGGGATTAAATGATTCGGAGGGTAGTCTATCAGCGTGCCATCAATATCAACAATAATTGCCCGATCAGTGGCGTAGCGGTTTTCAGGGGCTTCAAGAGCCTTGCTGGCCAGGTTATAAGTTTGAATAGCGGTGGCATTGAAATCAGCAGATTTCCTGACCCAGAGATCGGCCATGATAATATGCTGCCGGTAGCTCTCGGGAATAGGCACTGGTAACTCTGTGTCGTTAACCTGGCGGATGCGAACCCGGTGTTTTTCTGCCGGGCTCAGTGTTCGGTAGTCTTTGCTGATGGCTTCTTCCCAGAATCCATAAACGGTGTTTGGCAGAATAAACCACTGGCTGCCAAGTTTATCCTGATGCTGACTGACCCACTTTTTCTTTTCAGGGTAGAGGCCTTTAACTACCTCACCAAGATCGTCCAGCTGGTCACCAAACAGCATGATCGGGTGGTAGCCCGCTGTTATGATCTGCTGGCGCTTGTCCTCTTTGCTGAGGGTAATGTTTTTTTCTGCCTGGAGAATCACATTTATTTCACTGATGACCGGAAAACCCAATTGCTTCAGTTTATTAATAGTAATGGTTTTTACATCGTTAAAACGGCCGCTGATATAGAAAATTTCAATGCCCAGACTATTGGCTTTTTGCAGGAATTCAACGGACCCTGGCAGTGCTTTCGTCTCTTGATGATTCCACCAGAACCTGGACCGCTCGATACTTCGGGATTCATGGGTGTCAACCATACTGGTAAAATAACGGGTGCCTGATATCAGAGTATCATCAATATCGGTGATTATTGCAGGCTTTTTACCTTCAGGCGTTTTTGTCAAAAGCGCTTCCAGTTGATCGGTTGCGCCGTTAAAACTCTGGTAAAAGTAAGCGCGGTATTCCCCGGAATGCTGTTGCCAGTTTGCGGCAATGATAACTTCGTTGTTTAAAGCTTTCTGATCAACGCTATCAGCAAAGAGGGGCTGTAAGCTGAGTAATGGTGAAAGTAATAGAGCGGCCAAAACTTTCATGTCCATTTTCTTTTCTTTAAAACGTCGAATTTTCATAATTCTGATTGTGATAATTCTATTTGAGATAAGAATGACCGCATCAGAATAGACGAAAAGAAATAAAGTCTATGGAAGTGTTTGTTCTCAGTGTACTGATGAATAAGTTCTTTTTTATTGACAACGCCGTTGAAACAGTTGTTTGAGCCCCGACGTTCAGTCAGGGCCAGTGGCTGCATTGTTACTGCTGGGCATGAAAAGCCAGGCCGTTGATGTCCCGGCTTTCGTCCCCCATCAGGTAAAGGTAAACCGGCATTATGTCTTCCGGTGTGGGGAGTGTTTCCGGGTCTTCTCCCGGAAACGCCGCCGCTCTCATTGAGGTACGGGTGCCACCGGGGTTGATGCTGTTGGCACGCACAGAGCTGATACCGTCTTCCTCATCCGCCACGATTTGCATCAGACCCTCAGTGGCAAATTTTGACACGCTATAGGCTCCCCAGTGCGCCCGTCCCTGGTGACCCACGCCGGACGAGGTAAAAATGATCGACGCCTTTTCTGACAGGCGGAGCAGGGGCAGCAGTTCCCGGGTCATGATAAAGGCTGAATTCAGATTAACCTGCATGATGCGCAGCCAGGTTTCTGTGGGAAACTGGCTGATGGGTTTCAGTTCACCTAAAAGGCTGGCGTTGTGTAACAGACCGTCAAGCCGACCAAATTCGTTCTCAATGGTTTCAGCCAGATTACTGAAATCGATATCACCCGCGCTTTCCAGGTTTAGTGGATAGATGGCTGGTTGCGGCCACTGATTGAGTTCAATTTCATCGTACACCGCTTCCAGTTTTTCAGTGCTTCTGCCCAGCAGAATGACGGTGGCACCGTGGCGGGCATAGGTAAGGGCGGCGACCCGGCCGATACCACTGCCGGCTCCGGTTACCAGTATGACTTTATCCTTCAGCAGGTCTTTCGGAGCCTGGTAGGAAAACATGATGTTACTCCCTGGTTTTTAGTTTGCTGCGCGATTTTCAAACAGCCTCTCAGGCATGGGACCTGTCTTTGATGATTTGCCAGTTGTGCTGTTCAAACCAGCGGTGCAGCTGCTGGACATGGTCGATATTCAGGTCCGCACCCCACTGTGCAGGATCTTCACCCTCAGCAATGTAGCCATAATGCGCGGCAACGGTGATCATGCCTGCTTGTTTTCCAGCTTCGATATCACGAATATGGTCGCCAATATAGACACTGAGCTGCGGTGAACTTCCGGACTGTCGGCAGGCAAGAAAGAGGGCTTCCGGGTCTGGTTTCGGCTTTATGACATCCTCCGGGCAGACAATGGCATGACTTCGTTCCAGCAGGCCAATTTGCCGAATCAATGAGAGGGCATAGGGTCTGGGTTTATTGGTGACAATACCCCAGGCGATATCCCGACGTTCAAGTTCCCCGATCAGTGACAGTATGCCGGGGTAGGGCCGGGCAAATGATGAACGACTGTGGTCCTGGATATGCCGATCATAGTATTGCAGAAACAGGGCCCTTTTCTGTTCCAGCTCATCGCCGGGCGCAAGATTGAAGGCAAGCTTCATCAGCGCCCGTGAGCCGGCAGAAACATTTTGCCGAATCAAATGGCTATCCATTGCCGGGTGCTGGTGATCTGCCAGCATTTGATTCACGGTAATCACAAAATCTTCTGCGGTGTCCAGCAGGGTGCCGTCCAGATCAAAAAAAACGCCTTCAATGGCTTTCATCATCGTTACTCTTGGTTATTCCCGGATGGCAGTGGTTCTCGTTGCCAGAAACTGAGCCATCAGTTAAGGGGTGGCTGACTTTGAGCCATAAATCAGGTAATTGACGTCTACATCCTTCGGGTTAAGCCGGTACACTTTCGTCAATGGATTGTAGGTCATCCCGGTCATGTCATGGATATTCAGTCCCGCTTTTCTCATGTCCCGGGTCAGTTCACTGGGCTTGATAAATTTCTTGTGCTCATGAGTGCCTTTTGGCAGCAGTTTGAGTATGTATTCCGCACCGATAATGGCAAACAGGAATGATTTGGGATTGCGGTTGATAGTGGCAAAAAAGATCTGTCCACCGGGTTTCAGGAGTTTGCTGCAGGCTTTGATGACGGAAGCCGGGTCGGGAACGTGCTCCAGCATTTCCAGGCAGGTCACCACATCGAACTGGCCGGGCATCTCTTCGGCCAGCTCCTCAGCGGTAATTCGGCGATAGTTCACCTCAACACCACTTTCCATGCTGTGCAGGCGGGCAACAGACAGGGGGGCTTCGCCCATATCAATACCAGTGACATGGGCACCCCGTTGCGCCATGGACTCACTCAGAATGCCGCCACCGCAGCCAATATCAATCACTTGTTTTCCGGCCAGTCCAACACGTTCATCAATATAATTCAGACGCAGGGGATTGATCTCATGAAGTGGCCTGAACTCACTGTCCGGGTCCCACCAGCGGCTGGCCAGTTCTTCAAACTTGGCGATTTCTCCGAGGTCCACATTTTGGGCTGAGCGCATGTCGGGCATTGTTCTGATCCGTCAAAGCAGTGTAATTGAGGCAGTCAGGGCTGCCATATCTGCGGATTATACCGTTAATCCTGCAGCCGACCACAGTGTTGAGTTTTGGAGTTGCCCGGGAGTGAAAAATTGAACTTCAGTACTGAATTTAATGTGATTAAGAAGAGATAAGGCTGAACCTTCAAATACAGCCTTTATGTCGCTGTCCGGTGTTTTACTGTTCTGCCAACTGCCTTCAGCACCCACTACATCCAGCCCGGTGCCGAGGCCCCGATAATGGTGGGTGGCACCAGTCGCACGTCATAAACGGCAGTGACCGACCCGGCGATCAGCAGGTGGTTCACCTGCTTCATGGTGAGTCGTACACCTTCTTGTCCGGGCTGACATGGACCTTCACACAAAACTTTTGCTCCAGATCCTCGCCGTCAATCGGGTCATTGATGCTGTCCACTGGCTGTCCCTTATATGTAACGCTGATTGATTTAATAGTCAGTCCAAGGTCCCTTGCAACTCTAACGGTGCTCTTGCCGTTGTCCGTCGTTTCCAGGAAGGCCGTTCGAAAATCATCCGAACGGTAATCTTTTTTATGTTGTATCAGAGTATCGATAGTTTTCTTATTAGTTATCGAATTCCGTTCAATGACCTCCGGCAGCTCCAGTAACAACTCGAGCGTGTCAAAACTCAGCATAAACTGATGGATAATCACATTGCTCATAAAGAAGTCTTTCGCCTTGGCAGCCTCCCCGGTCTTGTGGTTATCTTTAAATGTCCAGAGGTGTTGGGTAAAGTTGTTGACAAAACGATAGTTGGGGCCAGTAGTTTCCGCATCTTTGGTGAAGGTTTGGATGTGAGATCTGGTCAGCTTATCGAGTTTGGAAAATTCAGTGGCATACTTTGCCTTCAAAGTGGATAGCCGGTTTCGTATCTGCTGGTCCCACCAGATTCTGTCACGGTAATCGCCCAGAGTTTGCACGTCAGCCTTCAGAGTTCTCTCAACCATCCGCTCCCTGCGCACCGGTTTTCCGAAGGGATCGTCAAAATGTTTCATCTGAGGTATCAGAGCCCCAAGCTGGTGTTTAAACACCCGGTGCAGTTCCGGCCGCAGGCCCTCCTCCTGCTCTGCCAACCGCACAATCCGTCCGTCCGCCGTCATGCCAAGGGTGTTCAGTGGCTCATTGCCGGGGTTGTCCGCCAGGTAGCGCTCAATGGCCTGTGTTGTTGCTTCAGTCCTTGCTGATGTGGGGTTCATTGGGGATCTCCTTTTCCGGGTGAGGTTCAGTAACGGGGGGCAGTACCTGACTCATCCATGCCATGGGAGATACACCGCCTTGTCCGGGCTGACATGGACTTGCACGTTGAACTCTCCTGAGGCCTGTGGGATGGTAATCTCTCCATCGACCCCCTCAACTGGCCTGGTTTATAAAAAACGTTAAGGCTGTCAATAGTCACCGCTGTTATTTTTTTCATAGGGGGCGAGACGACTGGGGTCCAGCTTTCCGGGATTACCTGGTTTAACCGGTTTAGTCGCTACAACGGCAGGCTCATTTTTTTCATCAGGTGCTGTTTTAGTTGCTTTTGTTTTGTTACTTACCGCCTCAGCATTCTGAAGGGCACGGTCGGCAAGTGCTTTTTTGACATCCTCTTTTACTTCTGTACCATCGTCAATTGCAGAAGCCAGATAATTGACAAGGTTCCTTAATTCGTTTTTGGCTTCGACAGACCATTTATTCTCAAACCATGCCTGCTTTACTTTGCGTGAACAAGCAACTGCCAAGTCTACGTGCTCAGAAACTTTGTTATATACATTCGGGTCTATACCCATTCCACGGAGGAATTCTTCTCCTATCTTCATGGTAACAATCCTTTGTTGAGTTTAAGTATCAAGCGTCAGTGCTTACTTCAAATCTAGTCCGGTTCAGGAAAAAACACAGGTTTACCCAGTTGGTACTTTTTTGACAATTTCCTGAAAGCGGTTGTCCGCCCTGTGCCATTGATGGACCGGCAAAAAACATATTCCCAAAGTGATTGATGTATCTCGCGGATAAGGCATGAATTGTGGTAACATCGCGGTTTTGAAAATCAATTACCTTAGGCGATCATTCCATTGAGATGCTCTGGGAAAGAGCATTTTTTCTGTTTGGATAAGACTTTATTATCGGTGTCCTGGTCCACAGAACTGGGATGGATGCTGACCGCTATCTGTTGGCCGTAAGCAAAAGGACGACTGGGTTTCCATGACTGAAATTGCCAAAGAGATTCTCCCGGTAAATATTGAAGATGAACTCAAGCAGTCCTATCTGGACTACGCCATGAGTGTCATCGTTGGTCGTGCCCTGCCTGATGTACGTGACGGGCTCAAGCCCGTGCACCGGCGCGTACTGTTCGCCATGAGCGAACTGGGCAACGACTGGAACAAACCTTACAAAAAATCTGCCCGTGTGGTCGGGGATGTGATCGGTAAATACCATCCCCACGGCGACTCTGCGGTCTATGACACCATTGTCCGGATGGCGCAGCCATTTTCCCTGCGTTATATGCTGGTTGATGGTCAGGGCAACTTCGGCTCCATTGACGGTGACTCCGCCGCAGCGATGCGTTATACGGAAATCCGGATGGACAAGATTGCCCATCAGTTGCTGGCAGATCTCGACAAGGAAACCGTAGACTATGTGCCTAACTACGATGGCACAGAGCAGATTCCTGCCGTTTTACCCACCCGTGTTCCTAACCTGCTGGTGAATGGCTCGGCCGGTATCGCGGTGGGCATGGCCACCAATATCCCGCCTCACAATATGACCGAGGTGGTGAATGGCTGTCTGGCGCTGCTGGATGATGAAGCGCTGACGGTTGATGACCTGATGGAGTACATCCCGGGTCCTGACTTCCCTACCGCGGCGATTATCAATGGCCGGGCTGGTATCCTTCAGGCCTATCGCTCCGGTCGTGGTCGCATCTACATTCGTGCCAGGGCCGATATCGAGCACGATGAAAAGAAAAATAAAAGCACCATTATTGTCACCGAGATCCCTTATCAGCTGAATAAGGCGCGCCTTATTGAGAAGATTGCCGAGCTGGTAAAAGACCGCAAGATTGAGGGTATTTCCGAGCTGCGCGATGAGTCTGACAAAGATGGCCTGCGTGTGGTGATCGAGCTTCGCCGTGGTGAAAATGCCGAGGTGGTGCTCAATAACCTGTATGCCCAGACCCAGCTTGAGTCCGTGTTCGGTATCAATCTGGTGGCCCTGGTGGATGGTCAGCCTAAACTGCTCAACCTGAAGGAGTTCCTGGAAGCCTTTATCCGTCACCGCCGTGAGGTGGTCACCCGCCGGACCGTTTATGAGCTGAGAAAGGCCCGTGAGCGTGGTCATATTCTGGAAGGTCTGGCCGTTGCCCTGTCCAACATTGATCCGGTTATCCAGCTGATCAAGGACTCGCCAACACCGGCGGAGGCTAAAGAAAAGCTGATTGCCAAGGGTTGGAATCCCGGCCACATGATGGAAATGGCCGAGCGTGCCGGTGCCGATGCCTGTCGTCCGGATGATCTGCCTGAGGCTTATGGTCTCAGGGATGGGCTTTATTACCTGTCTCCGGTTCAGGCTCAGGCCATTCTGGAAATGCGACTGCACCGACTGACCGGTCTTGAGCATGAGAAGCTGCTGTCTGAATATCGTGAGCTGCTGGAGAAAATTGCCGAGCTGATTCTGATCCTCTGTGACCCAATGAAGCTGCGTGCCGTCATCAGGGAAGAGCTTGAGCAGGTTCGGGATGAGTTTGGTGATGAGCGTCGTACCGAGATCACCAGCTCCCGTCGTGACTTGACGGTTGAAGATCTGATTGATGAGGAGGATATGGTGGTCACCCTGTCCCACGGTGGCTATGCCAAGACCACGCCCCTGGATACCTATCAGGCACAGCGTCGTGGTGGTCGTGGCAAGTCAGCGGCTTCCGTTAAGGAAGAGGACTATGTCGAGCACATGCTGGTGGCTAACACCCATACCCAGATCCTCTGCTTCTCCAGCAAGGGTAAGGTCTATTGGTTGAAGGTCTATCAGATCCCCCAGGCTGGCAGAACCTCCCGTGGTCGACCGATCGTTAATATTCTGCCGTTGGAGCAGAATGAGAAAATCACCGCCATGCTGCCGGTGGAAGAGTTTACCGAAGGCCATTTCGTCTTTATGGCGACGCTCAATGGTACGGTGAAGAAGACACCTCTGGAGCAGTTTGCCCGCCCACGCTCTTCCGGCCTGATCGCCCTGGGTCTGGATGAAGGAGATACCCTGGTGGGGGCTGAAATTACTACCGGAGAAAAGCAGGTAATGCTGCTGTCTAATGGTGGTAAGGCGGTTCGTTTCGAGGAGACTGACGTTCGTGCCATGGGCCGGACAGCCCGTGGTGTTCGTGGTATGAAGCTGCCTGAAGGTCAGCGGATTATCTCTCTGATTATTCCGGAGGAAGATACCCAGATTCTGACGGCCAGTGCCAAAGGTTACGGTAAACGAACTG
The DNA here is from genome assembly GCF_049310165.1 of Endozoicomonas sp. ALE010. Lineage (NCBI taxonomy): Bacteria > Pseudomonadati > Pseudomonadota > Gammaproteobacteria > Oceanospirillales > Endozoicomonadaceae > Endozoicomonas > Endozoicomonas sp. ALE010. Next base: position 75,568 of record NZ_JBLYNV010000011.1, read on the forward strand.
CCGTCGATGAGTTCCGACTCACCAGCCGTGGTGGTCAGGGGGTTATCTCCATGCAGTGCACGGAGCGTAACGGTGAAATCGTAGGTGCTATCCAGGTGAAGAGTGGCGAGCAGATTATGCTGATTTCTGACCAGGGAACACTGGTTAGAACCGGGGTTGATGGCGTCTCTTCACTGAGTCGTAATACTCAGGGGGTTACGCTGATCCGTGTCTCTGACGGTGAAAAACTGGTGGGTGTTGCCCGCGTTGAGGAGCCTGAGGCTGTGGATGCGCCTGAGCTTGAGACTGAAGGGCAGGATGATCCCATTGCCAGCGAAGGGACGGTAGAATCCTGATAGTTTGAAAAACGCCAGCCCAGTGCTGGCGTTTTTCATCATGATACAGTTACTCACCCGGAGTCAGAGAGTTTGTCGGTAATGACCGGGGTAAACCGCCGTTTAGTGGCGAGGGAGTCATTGTGAAGCCTTGTGTAACAGATGGTGTAAATGATGTTCTGGCGCAGCTGGATAATCGGGTTTATAACTTTTCAGCCGGACCTGCACCGATTCCCTATGAGGTGCTGCAGCAGGCCCGGGATGAGATGATGAACTGGCAGGATGTGGGCGCTTCGGTGATGGAAGTGAGCCATCGGGGCAAGGAGTTTCTCGCGGTTGCCCATGGGGCCGAAAAAGACCTGCGTGATCTGTTGATGATCCCTGATAACTACAAGGTGCTTTTTCTGCAAGGGGGAGCCCGGGGGCAGTTTGCGGCGGTGCCACTGAACCTTAAGGGAGACAAGGTTTTTGCTGACTATGTCAACAGTGGTTACTGGGCCCAGTCAGCTATTAAAGAAGCCCAGCGCTACCTGGATGTGAATATTGTTGCTGATGGCAAGGACAGGGGCTTTAATGCGATGCCTGCCGAAGACCAGTGGCGGATAAGTAAAGATGCCGCTTATTTGCACTACACGCCCAATGAGACCATCGGTGGTCTTGAGTTTTCATTTATACCGGAGTCGGGTGATGTGCCGCTGGTTGCGGATATGTCTTCCAATATCTTGTCCGGCCCGCTGGATGTCAGCAAGTTTGGTGTTATTTATGCCGGTGCCCAGAAGAATATTGGTCCGGCCGGTCTTACCGTGGTGATTGTTCGTGAAGACCTGTTGGAGCGTGGTTCCCTGATGTGCCCTGCGGTGCTGGACTATAAGCTGCAAGCGGGCAATGATTCCATGTACAACACGCCACCAACCTTTGCCTGGTATCTTGCCGGTCTGGTCTTTAAATGGCTGAAAAAACAGGGTGGGCTTGCAGCGATCAATGCGCTCAATGAGCGCAAGGCCAACAAGCTGTATGCTCAGATTGATGGCTCCGGTTTTTATCAGAACCCGGTGGACCCAAAGTGGCGCTCCCGCATGAATGTGCCGTTTACACTGATCAACCCGGAGCTGGATGCAACGTTCCTTGCCGAGTCCGAACAGGCAGGCTTTCGTTATCTGAAAGGGCACAAGGCAGTAGGCGGTATGCGGGCAAGTATCTATAATGCAGTGCCAGAGCAGCATGTGGCTGCTCTTATTGACTTCATGAAAGAATTTGAACGGCGGTATGGATAATGGCAGAAGAGAAGTTGGGGCAGTTGCGAATTCAAATTGATTCGCTGGATCAGCAAATCCTTGATCTGATCAGCGAACGTGCGCGATGTGCCCGGGAAGTGGCCCGTGTAAAAACAGAAGCTGACCCCTCTGCTGTGTTTTACCGACCTGAGCGCGAAGCCCAGGTACTTCGTAATATCATGAAGAAAAATGACGGGCCTTTGAATGACGAAGAGATGGCCCGTCTGTTTCGTGAAATCATGTCCGCCTGTCTGGCGTTGGAAGAGCCGGTCAAGGTGGCTTTTCTGGGGCCGGAAGGCACATTTACCCAGCAGGCTTCCCTGAAGCACTTTGGCCACTCTGCGGTTTGCGTGCCCATGGCGGCCATTGATGAGGTATTCCGGGAAGTGGCTGCCGGTGCGGTCAACTATGGTGTGGTGCCGGTGGAAAACTCCACGGAAGGTGTGGTCAGTCATACCCTGGACAGCTTTCTGGACTCTTCACTGAAGATCTGTGGTGAAGTGGTACTGCGCATCCATCAACACATGATGATTTCAGAAAACACCCGGCGGGATCATATTACCCGGATCTACTCCCATGCCCAGTCGTTTGCCCAGTGTCGCAAGTGGCTGGACTCCCACTGGCCCATGGCCGAGCGGGTAGCGGTCAGCTCCAACGCAGAAGCAGCGAAGCGGGTCAAGGGTGAGTGGAATTCTGCGGCCATTGCCGGTGATATGGCGGCAGAAATGTATGGTCTGGAAAAAATTGCCGAGAAAATTGAAGACCGTCCTGATAACTCAACCCGGTTTTTGATCATTGGCAATCAGCCGGTTCCACCCAGTGGTGATGACAAAACGTCAGTGGTCATCAGTATGCGCAACCAGCCGGGTGCGCTCCATGCGATTCTTGAGCCTTTCCATGTGCACAATATCGACCTGACACGGGTTGAGACCCGCCCATCCAGAACCGGCATCTGGAACTATGTGTTTTTTGTGGATTTTGAAGGTCATCAGGATGACCCTGTTGTTGGCAAGGTGCTGGAGAAGCTGGGTGAGCGTGCCAATGATCTCCGTGTGCTTGGTTCTTACCCCAAGGGTGTTCTCTGATCGTTGTTGAATTAAGCGGGCAGGAATGATGGCGGTTAAATGCCCAAGGCTCATGACCGGTGATGAGCCTTATAAGCTAACTTTTCTACCACCCTGCACAATGAATATGCTTGCGGTCAAAGTGCAGGGCAAGTTGCTACCTGCCTTACTTGGGGATTTCCACGGGAGGCATTTCCGGCCTACATCCAGAACTCTAGTTCCATCTGATTATAACGATTGTAACCAGACAGAATTTTTTCCAACTCTTTTTGATCAACTGTGTTGAGCAACTTGAGTGCAGATTGTGCCTGTTCCATGGCGTTAGCAATGTCCACTGGTAATTCTTTTTCAGGCGCAGCTGACAGATGCTCCGGAAAATAATGCAGTGCTATCTGATCATCAAAATTGTGCAATACCCGAAAGAGGTGACCTGTTTCTACGCCCCTCTTACCCAGTTCCGCAAGTTTATGGGACAGGTAACAGGCTGCAATGCTCTGCTTCGTTTGCTTAACCTCATTATTTTTATCTCTGGTCTTTTGGTCCATTTCCCGTAACTCATCCACGGGTAATCCCATGGCTAAACCAATCAAAAACCAGTTATGGCTCAATGGTAAACGGCGCAGAAAATCCGGGGTTAGCGGTAGTGAACTGGTCGTGGTGACAGAGCTGTCATCATCCTGGCGATAGAGTGGTTTGATGACAGGGGGCTGCTCAGAACCGGGCTCCAGAACGGGCTCCAGAAATAAAGACAATTTCTTTCTGTTAATTGCAATGTAGCGATTTAACTTTCCTTCCAGTCTGGGTCCTGCAGCTTCGCGTAGAGCATATAAGATATGTGCCGGAGTCAGCAGCCCGGGCTGACAATGAGTTGCTGCAAGCAGTAGTTCGTATATCTGATCATGGTCGGCTTCATCAACAAATGATTCCTTGAGAATGCTCTGGATTATTGGCAATGACACCCCAAGGGCATTACCAATGGCGTCAGCAGGTATCTTGATCTTTGCAATTCCGTTAGCCAAACAAAGCATTTGTCTAGACAAATTGCCTTCATTTACAAGGCTAAAAGTCACTGGATGACCTCTTAAGGCCTCAATGAAACGATGTGCACAACGGATGGCCATAATCTCAGGGTGGCTCATTATTTTTACCAGCTCATTTGTGGTCATGACCCCCCCTTGTTTGTCCAGAATCCTCTTCATCAAAATCATGGTTGAAAATCGGTTGACTCTTTTTGGGATAGATTGCAGATCCTGATCCATCATCAGTTCCGGATATCCGGCCGCAAAGGCAATTGTTGCCTTCGGAACTGTGCAAACCTGATAGTCATCTTTTTTGACGATCTTATGTAACTTGAAGAAATCCAGCTGATAATCCAGCTCAGCATTGGCATCAACAGTCTCTACAAAGGGAGGCGATTGAGTCCCGAGCCGACTCTGGTCAAATACAATACCAAAATCTTTACAGTGCAAATTAACCAGATCAAATCTTGAAATACCCAACAGCATTGTATGCAGTTTTTTATGGGTTATCAGCAGTTTTTCCATGATTGCTTTATCTTGTCGATTGACGACAGGCAGGGATAAATAGTTAGCCTGTGCATATTGCTGATGACTTGCAGTTTCTAAAATGTTGGCAATATCGGCTATTGGAAATCCCAGATATATGGCAAACAGTACCTGGTCCTCGGGTGATATGCCCCGGGTAAATTTATCGCCCAAATTATTCCAGTATACAGTGCCGTCCAGTGGTGTGTCAGGCAACCGGGAATATTCAGTGCCGGAGATGACACTCCGTTCAAGCATCGGGGCGACGTTGTTTGCATTAACAATGGAAGGCTCTGTTTTTACTGACTTCGGGGGGGGCGATTCAGTAGCTGGATTGACAGTGGGTGGCCTTTTCAATGATTTGAAAGTAATTCGACTTGTTGCAACTGTGCTCATCATAGCGTTGAGAAATTTTATGCTTTCCGAACCGAAATAAGGAACAACCCGGGCCATTAATTGTCCCTGTCTGGTGGCTTTAGCGATCTTCCCGGGTAATTTTTTTTCAGGTTGGTCATCCGCATGCTTTGGAAAGTAAGCCAGTGTTGCCTGATCATCCAGAATCTTCAGTGCCTGGTAAAGATGACCTGTTTCCAACCTCTTTAGAACCAGTGTTCGGGATAATTCCGGAGCTGCAAGGCTCAGCCTTTTTTTGTCTGGCGCACCGTTTTCAAAGATCGTTCTGGAACCAATCCTTTCCAGCTCATCCCCTGACAGCCCCATGGTTAAACCAATCAAAAACCAGTTATGGCTTAATGGCAGGTTACGCAAAAAATCCAGGGTCAACGGTTGCGAACTGACAATCCCGTTAGAGTTGTCATCTTCCGGCCGATAGAGTGGTTTGAGTTCAGGTAACTCTTCAGGAGTGAATTCGTTTAGCCAGGGTAAACATGTATTCCTTTTGTCTGATTTTTTATCCTTTTCTATCCATTTTTCTAACTCTTCGCGACAACCACTGGCACTGCCTGCTTCCCGCAGTGCATGGATAATGTGCCCGGGTGTGAGTCGGGGTGAGCAAAGGATTGCTTGATTGAATAAATCATCGAACATTTCTTGATTGCTTACCAAGTTATAATCTCTATCAACAATTTTCTGGATGATATGCAACGGTACCCCCAGTGCCCGGCCCAAATGTTCAGCGTTTATCCCAAGCACTGAAACCTGGAATGTCAGATCGACAATCTGCTTATTCCAGCTTAAGTTATGGCTGCGGAAAAAAGGTATGGTGTTGCCTTTCAGCGATTCAATGAGGCGGTACGCGCAGCTGATAATCATAATCTCAGGATTGTGCATTATTTTAACTATTTCATTTGTGGTAATGCTCCCACCGTGTTTATCCAGGATTTTCTTAAACAGGAGTGTGTTTACATAAAAGTTTGCTACGTCAAAGCATTGTTTAATATCCTGATCATCCATCAGGTCCGGGTATCCGGCAGCATAGGCTAATGTTGCCGTCGGAATATTATAAAAAAAAGGGCGTTTTTCTATTTGAAAGATCTTGATCAGCTTGAAAATATTCAGCTTGTGATTTAGCGCAGCATCATTATCTGCAGCCTGTACACAGGCAGGCCAGTCAGACAGGAACTGACTCTGGTCAATGGCAACACCCGACTTTTCACAATACAATTTCACCAGTTCTGGTCTTGAGGTATTCGCCAGCACTATGAGCCATTGTTCATAGGTTAACTTATGATTTTCCAGAGTTAAAAAATCTTCCAGCAGATGAAAAGGTGTAGTTGCATCATGCTGATTCGGAAATTTTTGCTCGAGTTTAAATAATTGATTTAACGGAAGATCCAGATAAATAGCGAACACATACACATTGAAGAACGTTAGGCTTTCTCTGATTTGCTGGTCCAACTCTCCCCATTTGACAAAGTCACCCGGTTGTTTTGCAGGCAGTGGGTCAGAGGCAAAGCCGGATTCAAGACTCCGTGCAGATATGGCAATTGCAGATGTTGATGATGCTGGCTCAATGGGTTCAGAGCCGCCCCCGGCAACGGCGACACGCTTTCCGGCAAAAGGGGAAATTGACGAATAACGGCTTGATGGCCCGTGGTCTGCCAATCCCGGGAGCCTGGCAGGTGGATCAGATGGAGGGATCGGTTGATGACCGGTTGAATTAATCATGAAACTGTCTCCAAAATTTTCATTGTTCAATGTCCAGCGGCACACGGCTGTTAATAGGGATTGGTAATCCGTGTTTTCGGTCACCCTGCATAATGAATATGCCAAACTCTCCGGGAGGCTGTCCGGTAATAATCTGTGCTGTGCAGCAATTGCTCCTGCATTAAATTGTTATGCCTGGCTTGGAGAATTAGCACTGAAAAAGCCGTACAAATGATTTAGACGATCGGACAGAAAAAAAGTTCAGTCGTCATTACTTAAACGCCTCACGAGACTGTCTTCCTGGCAGTAATAGCTGGAGCTGACGATCCAGAAAGCAGTCTTGTCCCGGCGTTAACCAAACACTGGACGATGTGGAAGTCGTTATGATGACACTGTTGAGAGTCGTTACAAATGCTCTGTTTGGCGCAGCAGACGAACTGTCCCCGGAGGACAAAAATCTGCTCAAGGCGGCTGGGAATGGCGACCTGGGATCGGTGAAGGCGATGTTGGATCAGGGGGCTGATATTGAGGCCAGGGACTGGTCTGGCAAAACCCCGCTATTTCGTGCGGTAATGTCGGAAAACCCGGAAGTTCTCAACGTTATTCTGGCTGCAGGTGCTTGCCTTAATGCCCGCGATTGTTATGGTCAAACTCCGTTGCACAAAGCCCGTAGCCGTGAGATTGTCAACGAGCTGCTGGCTTGGGGAGCCGATATTGAGGCCAGGGATAATGATAAAGCAACGCCACTAATGTGTGCGATTACACATCATGACAGACTGGAGGCGGCCAAGGCGCTTCTGTTCGCAGGTGCCAATATTGAGGCTGCTGATGAATTTCAACGGACACCATTGCATCTTGCGGCTATCTCTAAGTGCTCCGACTTGCGGTATATGGAGGTACTTCTGTCCGAGGGAGCCAATCTTGAAGCCAGGGAAAGAACTACACAATACACCCCGCTGCATGAAGCAGTATTTAGTGGTTCGGGCAAGAAAGTACAAGTATTGGTGGCTGAGGGTGCCAACTATAAGGCGCTAGATTGGAATAGGAGAACACCGTTGCATTTGGCCATGGGCAGAATTGACAAAATGAACGAACTGATGGCAGCGGTCGGCAGGTTTGACAGTATCGATTCGGATAATAAGCCGGTTAGTTTTCAGCCCCAATCACTTCAGGCCTGCGCCCGTACCGCTATCCGCTCGCGCCTGGTTAAACACCGGAAAAATACCGGACAACCGTTGTCAGAATCGGTACAGGATCTGCCGCTGGGTCCGACGCAGAAATCCTATCTTTATAAGCCCCTCATGGGAACTTATCTATAACCAGCGACTACTTTTAATCGTCGGTATTTAAACTCCTCCTGAAATTATCTTTTTGACAATAATTTGTTGGAGCTATTGATGAATAACTCATCAAGCAGGTCTGAACCAGGCGATAAGCAAACACTGAAAGCGCAGCAAATTAGCGAAATATTAAACGACAGTAATTTTAATTTGCTTGATGCAGCCAGTCATGGAGATCTGGCATCGGTGAAGGCGTTGCTGCAACAGGGGGCTGATATTGAGTCCAGGGACCGGGCGGGCAGAACCCCGCTGTTTCTGGCGGTAATGTCGGAAAATCCGGACGTTGTCAACGTTCTTCTGGACGCAGGGGCCAGAGTTAATACCTGCGATTGTGGTCATCGAACTCCGTTACATGAAGCCCGTAGCCGGGCGATTGTGGAAGCGCTTTTGGCAAGGGGAGCCGATATTGAGGCCAGGGATATGAAGGGTAGAACCCCGCTGTGCCTGGCGGCTAGTTCAGAAAACCCGGAAGTTTTCAACGTTCTTCTGGATGCAGGTGCCAATATTGATGCCCGCGATGATGTTGGTGAAACTCCGCTGCATAAGGCTCGTAGCAAAGAGACAGTGGAAGCGCTGCTGGACAGGGGTGCTGATATTGAGGCCAAGAGCAGGTGTAACGGAACTCCGCTGATGTCTGTGGTTTCTAATCCAGGCAGCTTTGGGGCTGTAAAGGCACTTCTGGTCGCAGGTGCCAGCGTTAATGCCCGCAATCGTCTTGGTCGAACTCCGTTGCATTTTGCCCATAGCCAGGAGGTTGTGAAAGAACTTCTGGCTTGGGGAGCCGATATTGAGGCCAGGGATCATACCGGAGAAACTCCACTGTTTTCGGCTTGTCATCAAGACAGTCTGGAGGAGTTAAAGGTACTTTTGGCCGCAGGTGCCTGCGTTAATGCCCGGGATGATTTAGGCCGGACTCCGTTGCATAAGGCCAGGAGCAGTGAGATTGTGAACGAGCTGCTGGCCTGGGGTGCCGACATTGAGGCCAAGGATAATGATAAAGCAACACCACTAATTTGTGCGATTATTATTTATGGCAAATTTGAGGCGGCCAAGGCGCTTCTGTTCGCAGGTGCCAATATTGAGGCTGCTGATGAATTTCAACGGACACCATTGCATCTTGCGGCTGGCGATATGCGTCACGACTTGCGGTATATGGAGGTGCTTCTGTCCGAGGGGGCCAATCTTGAAGCCAGGCAAAAAATTACACGATATACCCCGTTGCATGAAGCAGCATTAAGTGCTTCGGGCAAGAAAGTCCAATTATTGGTGGCTGAGGGTGCCAACTATAAGGCGCGAGATAGGCATGGGAGTACACCGCTGGGTGTGGCCATGGGCAGAATTGACAAAATGGACGACCTGCTGGCAGCGACTGGCAGATTTGACAACATTGACTCGGATGATGAGCCGGTTAGTTTTCAGCCCCAATCACTTCAGTCCTGCGCCCGTTCCGCTATCCGCTCGCGCCTGGTTAAACACCGGAAAAATACCGGACAACCGTTGTCAGAATCGGTGCAGGATCTGCCGCTGGATCCGACGCTGAAAGCCTATCTCTATAAGCCTCTCATGGGAATTTAGGAATTGGCCCGAAATAATTCCGACATTTCTGAGCCTCAAACTCCGTTCGTCCTGAGCCTGTCGAAGGGCGTGTACTCCGGCCTCGATTATCGTGCCAGTCACCCTTCGACTCCGCTCAGGATGAACGGAGACCGAGTTTAAAATGTCGGAATTATTTAAGGACAATTCCTTGTCTATAATCAGCGACTACTTGTTTTAATCGTCGGTATTTGAACTCCTCCTGAGATTATCTTTTTGACAATAATTTGTTGGAGCTATTGATGAATACCCCATCAAGCAGGTCTGAACCAGGCGATAAGCAAACACTGAAAGCGCAGCAAATTAGCGAAATATTAAACGACAGTAATTTTCATTTGCTTGATGCAGCCAGTCATGGAGATCTGGCATCGGTGAAGGCGTTGCTGGAACAGGGGGGCTGATATTGAGTCCAGGGACCGGGCGGGCAGAACCCCGCTGTTGCTGGCGGTAATGTCGGAAAATCCGGATGTTGTCAACGTTCTTCTGGACGCAGGGGCCAGAGTTAATGTCTGCGATCGTGATTATCGAACTCCGTTGCATGAGGCCCGTAGCCAGGCGATTGTGAAAGCGCTTTTGGTCAGGGGAGCTGATATTGAGGCCAAAGGCTGGTGTGAAGAGACTCCACTGATGTCTGTGGTTTCTTATCGAGGCGGCTTTGGGGCTGTAAAGGCACTTCTGGTCGCAGGTGCCAGCGTTAATGCCCGCAATCGTCTTGGTCGAACTCCGTTGCATAATGTCCGTAGCCAGGCGATTGTGAAAGAGCTTCTGGCCCGGGGTGCCGATATTGAGGCCAGGGATAATAACGGAGACACGCCACTGGCGGTTCAATACAATCTGGAAGAATTAAAGGCGCTTCTGGTCGCAGGTGCCAGTGTTAAAGCCCGCAATAACTATGGCCAGACTCCGTTGCATGAGGCACGTAGCCATGGGGCTGTGAAAGAGCTTCTGGCCTGGGGAGCCGATATTGAGGCCAGGGATAATTATCAGGCAACGCCATTACTTTTAGCGGTTTCAGGTGCTTACGAGCCGGAGGTGATCAAGGCACTATTGGCCGCGGGTGCCGATCTTGAGGCTACTGATCAATTAGGCTGGACGCCATTGCACCATGCGGCTGGTAATGGTGGATGCGACCTGCGGCATATCGGTGTGCTGCTGTCTGAAGGGGCCAACCTTGAAGCCAGAGCTGGTAACAGGCAATGGACCCCGTTGCATAAAGCGGCAATGGGGGCTTTCGGCAAGAAAATAAAAGTGCTGCTGGCTGAGGGGGCCAACTATAACGCAAAAAACAGCAGGGGCGTGACACCGTTGGACGTTATAGGTGGCAGCAACGAAGGCTTAAAAGCTCTGTTGGATTCAGGTGCCAGATGTAATCGCAGACTGACTGGCAGAAGGAGTTGCCTTATTCCGTGTAATTTTCAGCCCCACTCACTTCAGGCCTGCGCTCGCACCGCTATCCGCTCGCGCCTGGTTGAACGCCGGAAAAAAACCGGACAACCGTTGTCGGAATCGGTGCAGGATCTGCCGCTGGATCCGACGCTGAAAGCCTATCTCTATAGGCCCCTGAGTTGGGAACTTATCTATAACCAGGGACTGTATTTGTCGTCAGTACTTAAACTTCCCTAGGGATTATCTTCTTGACAATAGTTGAAGCTGATAACAACATTTTCAGGCTGTTTTTGCCCGAAAAGCGTATTACCGCTGAAATTTTCCATAATCAATAAAAATTGCCACGAGTTGAAATGGCTTTTTCATCGGCTGAAATGAGAGAGCCCGTTTTCAAGTTTAATAACCCAACTGAAGGTCAAATTATGTCCTGTGATTTTCTGCAGCTGGCGGTACCCGGAGTAAGAGGAATGAGTCCTTATCAACCAGGCAAGCCTATTGAGGAGCTTGCCAGGGAGCAGGGCTTGAAGGTTGAGGATATTGTCAAACTGGCCAGTAATGAAAACCCTCTGGGGCCACCACCTGCTGCGCTGAAAGCAATGGCCGAATCCCTGGCAGAGCTGGCCCGTTATCCCGATGGCAGCAGTTATCAGTTAAAACAGGCGCTGGCAGAAAAACTGAAGGTAGCACCGGAGCAATTAACCCTGGGCAATGGGTCCAATGATGTGCTGGTGCTTCTGGCGGAGTCGTTTCTGGATACCAGCAGTTCTGCGGTTTTTTCTCAGTATGCTTTCGTTGTTTATCCTCTGGCTGTGAAGGCCGTCGGTGCTGAGAGTGTTGTGGTTCCAGCGCTGAACTATGGTCATGATCTGGATGCCATGGCGGAAGCGATTCAGGCCAATACCCGGATTGTCTTCCTGGCAAATCCTAATAATCCCACCGGTACCAGCTTTAGTGAACAGGATCTGCTGGGTTTTCTGGGTAAGGTGCCAAAAGAGGTGATCGTTGTCCTTGATGAGGCCTATTTTGAGTATGGGGTGGGTGGTGACCTGCCTGATGGTATCGACCTGCTTGACCGCTATCCCAATCTGGTGGTGACCCGAACCTTTTCCAAGGCTTATGGGCTGGCGGGGGCCCGGGTCGGTTATTCGATATCCAATCCTGAAATAGCCGATGTACTGAACCGATTGAGGCAGCCATTTAACCTGAATCTTCCTGCTCAGTTCGGTGCGGTTGCCGCGCTGAAGGATGAAGCTTATCTGCAGCAGTCCGTTGAGATTAATCAGCAGGGGATGGTATTCCTGGAGCAGGGGTTTTCTGGCCTTGGGCTGAACTGGATCCCTTCATCGGGTAATTTCATCACCGTCGATCTCAAGCGGAATGCCATGCCGGTCTATGAAGGGTTGTTGTCCAAAGGCATTATTGTTCGGCCAGTGGCCAATTACGGCATGCCTGAACACCTCCGTATTTCCATTGGTTTGCCGGAAGAAAATCGTCGTTGTCTGGAAGCGCTGAGCCAGGTTCTTGGTCAGTCGTCGTAAGGAGTTCGTTTGTGAAAACAGTTGATACACTGCTGGTGGTTGGGTTGGGCCTGATCGGGGGATCTTTTGCAGCGGCGGTAAAGTCTGCCGGTGCGTGTCGGCAAGTGTATGGTTATGACCAGAATAAAGCCTCACTGGAAGAGGCCGAGGCGCTCGGGATCATTGATTATGGCTGCGAAAGCCTCTCCGCCGGTGTTGCCGCTGCTGATGTGATTATGCTGGCCGTGCCCATGCTGGCAATGAAGCCCGTTCTTGCGCAGCTATCTTCCTTTTTGCCCGATGGCGTTCCTGCTGAAAAAGTGATTACTGATGCCGGGTCCAGTAAAAAAGCGCTGCTGGATGCTGCCCGTGAGGTTTTTGGCAAAGTTCCCTCCTGGCTGGTACCCGGCCATCCAATTGCGGGGTCGGAAAAAAGTGGTGTTGGTGCCGCAAAAGCTACCCTGTTTCAGGCCCATGATGTCATCCTGACCCCGTTGGCAAATACCGACTCTCTGGCACTGGCAAAGGTCAGGATGCTTTGGGAGGCCTGTGGGGCAGTGGTCACCAGTATGGATCCCTGTCATCATGATGAGGTTCTGGCAAAGACCAGCCATCTTCCCCATTTCCTGGCGTTCTCACTGGTGGATACGCTGGCCGGGAATCCGGATAATCAGGATATTTTTCGCTTTGCTGCGGGCGGCTTTCGGGATTTTACCCGGATCGCTGGCAGTGATCCTATTATGTGGCATGATGTGGCGCTGGGTAATCATCAGGCGGTGCTGGAAGCGCTGGATGAATTTACCGAGGGCCTTCAGGTACTCCGGGAAGCGATTGTGCAGAAAAACAGTCAGTCGCTGCTGGGAATATTCAGTCGTGCGCAATCAGCGCGTCAGCATTTCTCTTCTCTGCTGGAGAGCAGGAAGCAGCGGGTGAAGCCATTGCCTGATTCTGTCATGACGTCTGGTTTTTCGGGCTCTGTGCTGATTGAAGGTGAAGATTCAGATAAAGACGTTATGGACACTATGAAAGAAAGTACCCAGACATTTATTGCCAGCCCGGGAGGATCTATCTCCGGTGAGTTGCGTGTTCCCGGAGATAAGTCTATCTCTCATCGTTCCATCATGCTCGGTGCCCTGGCGGAGGGGGAAACAGTGATTGAAGGGTTTCTCGAAGGCGAGGATGCCCTGGCAACCCTGAAGGCATTTCGGGATATGGGGGTTCAGATTGATGGCCCCTATCTTGGCAAGGTCACCATTCAGGGAGTTGGCATGCATGGCCTCAAGCCGCCGGAAGGGCCGCTTTATCTCGGTAATGCCGGTACTGCCATGCGCTTGATGGCCGGGTTGATGGCAGCCCAGTCCTTTGATGTTACGTTAACCGGTGATCACTCCCTGTCCGGTCGCCCCATGAATCGGGTGGTGGACCCGCTTGGCCAGATGGGTGCCACCATCGAGACCTCAGAAGGTGGTCGCCCACCACTGAAGATCAAAGGCGGTAGACGGTTGCAGGGTATTGAGTATCATCTGCCAATGGCTTCGGCCCAGGTGCAGTCCTGCCTGTTGCTGGCGGGCATGTACGCAGATGGTGAAACGGTGACGGTTGCTCCGGGTATTGTTCGTGACCACACCAACCGTATGCTGAATGGCTTTGGTTATACGGTCTCGGTCGATGGTGAGGATGGCAGCAGGGTCGCGATTAAAGGAGGGGGCAAGCTGACAGCTACCCGAATCGATGTGCCCTCCGATGTGTCTTCAGCGGCGTTCTTTATGGTGGCAGCCTCAATCGCCGAGGGGTCAGAGGTTCGTCTTTGCCATGTTGGCATGAACCCGACCCGTTCTGGTGTGGTTGAGATCCTGCAGCTGATGGGGGCGGATATTACCCTTGAAAACGAGTCCGTTGTGGGTGGCGAGCCCGTGGCCGACCTGGTGGTGCGTTCCGCGCCGCTGAAGGGTATTGATATTCCTGAGCGTCTGGTGCCCATCGCCATTGATGAATTTCCGGTGCTTTTTGTTGCAGCAGCCTGTGCAGAAGGCAGAACGCTGCTCACGGGTGCCCGTGAGCTTCGGGTGAAAGAGAGTGACCGGATTCAGGCCATGGCCGATGGCTTGATTGCCCTGGGTATTGATGCACAACCATTGTCTGATGGTATGATGATCAATGGTTCCGGTAATGCTGCTTCTGAAAAGAAGGGGAAGCCTGTATTTAACGGTGGCACTATTGACAGCCATGGCGATCACCGGATTGCCATGTCATTCGCAGTAGCTGCACTGCGGGCAAAGGACGATATTCGCATTCTTGACTGTGCAAATGTGGCGACTTCATTCCCGGATTTTGCAGGCCTGGCCAATCGAGCCGGTATGCGTATTGTGGTAAAGGTAAATACCAGTGAGTGAGTCTCAGACACCAGTGACAGTGGTCACCATTGATGGTCCCAGCGGGTCTGGCAAGGGAACGATTGCAGCCCTGCTGGCCAGAGAGCTTGGCTGGAGGTTGCTGGACAGTGGGGCGTTGTATCGGTTAACCGCCCTGGCAGCGATGAATCATGGGGTTGATTTTGCCGATGAGTCATCCCTGGAGGTTTTGGCAGGCCACCTTGATGTTCAGTTCTTACCATCAGAATCAGGCGCAGGTCTGACCATCATTCTTGAAGGTGAGCGGGTGGGTGCCAGTCTGCGCACGGAAGAGGTGGGTGCCATGGCTTCCAGGGTTGCGGCACTGCCGGGTGTTCGGGCGGCACTGTTGCAACGCCAGCGCGACTTTGCCGAGCTGCCGGGTCTGGTGGCTGATGGCCGTGATATGGGGACGGTGGTGTTTCCCGATGCGGCGCTGAAAGTCTTCCTGACCGCCAGCGCCGAAGAGCGGGCCAAAAGACGTTATGACCAGTTGCATCAAAAAGGGATTGATGCTAGCTTTGATCGCCTTTTGGCAGATATTCAGGCCAGAGATGAGCGAGATAGTCAAAGAGCTGTAGCGCCGCTCAAGCCTGCCGATGATGCCATCATTCTCGACAGTACCCGCATGAGTATCCAGGAGGTATTCAATAAGGTGCTGGAACAGATGCGCCTGAGAGGGCTGGTTTAGGGATTTTCCTGACAGCCTGCCAGGGAAGTGGGTTCGCCACTTCAGCAAACCTGAGTGCGCCATAAGTTGCACTCAACATTATCTGGAGGTTCGTTTCTGGCGTTAAGCCAGCATTGCAGATTCGAACCTGATTAAAGTAACCCACTCCGGCTGGCGGTGTGGATGACAACCAGTGTACGTTATCCGGTTATCATTGGCTGGTTTTTGCTGATAAGGCAGGGACTTTGCAGATGCGTACACTGTCACAGGAAAAATCATGAGCGAAAGCTTTGCAGAACTGTTTGAAGAGAGCCTGAAAGAAATCGAAATGAAGCCAGGCGCCATTGTCAGTGGTGTTGTGGTTGATATCGACAGTGACTGGGTAACTGTTCATGCTGGCCTGAAGTCTGAAGGTGTTATTCCCAAGGCTCAGTTTCAGGATGAGAACGGTGAACTGACCATCGCTATTGGTGATGAAGTCCAGGTAGCTCTGGACGCGGTAGAAGACGGTTTCGGTGAGACCCGTCTGTCCCGTGAAAAAGCCAAGCGTATGGAAGCCTGGAAGGAACTGGAAAAAGCCTTCGAAGCTGAAGACGTTGTTAAGGGTGTTATCAGTGGCAAGGTCAAGGGTGGCTTCACTGTTGACGTGGCGACTATCCGTGCGTTCCTGCCAGGCTCTCTGGTAGACGTTCGTCCGGTTCGCGACACGGCGCACCTGGAAGGCAAAGAGCTTGAGTTCAAGGTTATCAAGCTGGACCAGAAGCGTAACAACGTGGTGGTTTCCCGTCGCAGCGTTCTGGAAGCTGAAAACAGCGCTGAGCGTGAGCAGCTGCTGGGCTCTCTGCAGGAAGGTCTGGAAGTTAAGGGTATCGTCAAGAACCTGACTGACTACGGTGCCTTCGTTGACCTGGGCGGCGTCGACGGCCTGCTGCACATCACTGACATGGCCTGGAAACGCATCAAGCATCCTAGCGAAATCGTTAACGTTGGTGACGAAATCAACGTTAAGGTCCTGAAGTTTGACCGTGACCGTAACCGTGTATCCCTGGGTCTCAAGCAGCTGGGTGAAGATCCATGGGTTGCTATCACCAAGCGCTTCCCTGAAGGTGCCCGTGCTTCTGGCCGCGTAACCAACCTGACTGACTACGGCTGCTTCGTTGAGCTGGAAGAAGGTGTTGAAGGTCTGGTACACGTTTCTGAAATGGACTGGACCAACAAGAACATTCACCCATCCAAGGTTGTTAACCTGGGTGACGAAGTTGAAGTTCAGGTTCTGGACATTGACGAAGAGCGTCGTCGTATTTCTCTGGGTATCAAGCAGTGCAAGACCAACCCATGGGAAGACTTCTCCGGCTCCTTCAACAAGGGCGACAAGCTGGCTGGCAAGATCAAGTCTATCACTGACTTCGGTATCTTTATCGGTCTGGACGGTGGTATCGACGGTCTGGTTCACCTGTCTGACATCTCCTGGAACGAAACCGGTGAAGAAGCTGTTCGTCAGTACCGTAAGGGCGACGAAGTAGAAGCGGTTATCCTGGCGATTGACGCTGAGCGTGAGCGTATCTCCCTGGGTATCAAGCAACTGTCTGAAGATCCGTTCAATGCCTACGCTGGCCTGAATGAAAAAGGTTCTGTTGTTAAGGGTATCGTTAAGGAAGTCACTGCCAAAGCGGCTGTTGTCGAGCTGGCGGAAGACGTTCTGGCTACCCTGAAAGCTTCTGAAATCAGTGTTGACCGCGTTGAAGACGCAACTAACGTCCTGAAAGAAGGTGAAGAAGTCGAAGCTCGTATCATCAGCATCGACCGCAAGAACCGCAACATCAGCCTGTCGATCAAAGCGAAAGACCAGGCCGATGAAAAAGCAGCGATGAAAGAGTTGCGTACCAAGCAGGACGAAGAAGCTGCCGGTCCGACCACCATTGGTGATCTGATCAAGGCGCAGATGGAAAACAAATAATCCATCCTGTTCCTGATTGCTCAAGGGGTGCTTTTGTTTGAAAAACTGCCACTGATAGCAAAGAAAACCGCGAGTGCTTTTGCCTCGCGGTTTTTTTTGATCAAAAGGTTGTGTGAGATTTAGCCATTGTATTGCTTCGCTCTCAGCCGGGAACAGGAAGTGGCAGGTATTCTTATGAAATGTGTGGGCTAATCAAAGGGTTGCTTGATTTCTCGGTGTGGGTTAGCTAGTGTAGAAACAGTCTGGTTATTTAAGGCGCATTTAAACAATAAGCGGTGTCTAAGAAGGTCTGCAGGATCTTTTAGACATTCCGGGAATGGCAGGGAAAGGAAAAACGACGATGACCCGGTCTGAACTGATTGAGCGGATTGCCGAGTTGCAACCGCAGCTCTCTATCAAGGATATTGAGTTAGCTGTAAAGGCTATCATTGAGCAAATGTCCGATTCGCTGGCCAATGGCGAGCGGGTTGAGATCAGGGGGTTTGGTAGCTTCTCCCTTCATTATCGTGCCCCAAGAGTCGGGCGTAACCCTAAAACCGGTGAAGCTGTGAGCCTTGATGGCAAATATGTTCCCCATTTCAAACCGGGCAAAGAGCTGCGGGAAAGGGTGAATCGTGGCTTACAGGCAGAAATGGATTGATCGTGAATTAAGTTTATGGCGAGCTACGAGTTGCCTCTTGTCAAGAGCAGTTTTACGACAATAGTCGTGTGGTTCAAACGTCTTCTGGTTTTGGCGTTGTTTGTTGTTTTACTGGTGTTTTTCGTCAACTTTACCCTCTCCAATACCGAGCAGATCAGCCTTGAAATGGGTGGGTTAATGATGCCGACCGTAAGCAGTTCCACGCTGGTTATGGTGCCCTTTGTACTGGGTGGCTTTGCCGGTTTGCTGGTTTCCCTGATGCTGGTTATCCGTTTGCGACTGGCTAATGCCAGCCTGAGAAGAAAGCTTGCGCGGCGTGACGCCGAACTCCAGAAGTTGAGATCCAGTGCCCTGAAAGGGTTAACGGATGCCTGATATTGCGTTATTGGGCCTTATTCTAGCTGCAATCGTCATTGGTTATTTTCTGGGCTGGCGTGATCAGAAGAGAAGGCGGGTGAATAGCTCTGGCCAGCTGTCGAAGGACTATTTTGTTGGTCTGAATTATTTGATTAATGAGCAGACGGATGAAGCTATTGATGTCTTTATCAAAGCCCTGGATATCAATAATGACACCGTTGATACCTATCTGGCGCTGGGAAACCTGTTTAGCAAGCGCGGAGAAGTGGAAAAATCCATCCGTGTTCATCAGGACTTGCTGGCGCGCCCAAGCCTGACGTCCATCCAGTCTTTCCAGGTTCAGCTTGCCCTGGCTCAAAACTACTCTTCTGCTGGTCTGCTGGATCGTGCTGAATCCATTCTGATTGATCTCAGTCGTCAGAATCATGAGCTGCGGGACCAGGCCTTGCAGCAATTGTTGCGTGTCTATGAACAGGAACGGGAGTGGGTTAAGGCAGCAGAAGTTGCAGAAAGGTTGAGGCCGGGCCGGGGAGAGCACTTTGCTGTCATTCTGGCACATTATTACTGCGAGCAGAGCGAAACAGCCCTTAAGCAGAATGACCGGGTAAATGCACGCCGCCTGATACGTCAGGCGTTTTCCCGGGATAAGAACAGTGTCAGGGCCAGCCTTTTGCTGGGTCAAATGGAATTTGACGAAGGCAGCTACAAAGAGGCAATTAAAGTGTTGCAGAGAATATCGGTTCAGGATATCAGCTTCATGCCCCTCTCGCTGCCATTATTGGAGAAATCTTTTGAGCATACGGGAAGTGTGAGAGGGCTTGGCGCTTATCTTGGCCGTTGCCTGAATGAGCGTCCCGGTACTGCGGTTATCATTGCAATGACTCGTCTTTTGCTCAGGGAGTCAGGGGAGTCTCAGGCTGTTAACTTTCTAACGGCGCAACTTGAGCGTCATCCTACACTGAGAGGCTTGAATGAGCTGATTGGTCTTCGTCGTCAGTTTCAGGGTGACCTGTCGGACAATGTACTGGAATTGATTCACCATCTTACGGCGCGGATGCTTGAGTTTAAACCGGTTTTTTCCTGTGGTCGATGTGGTTTTTCCGGGAAAGAAATGCACTGGCAATGTCCCCGCTGTCATCATTGGGGAACAGTGAAACCGATTCAGGGTTTTGAGGGAGAGTAGCTCCAGTATTTATTTACTGTATTAGTCTGAATATGTTTCTTGAGAATTTCTGTTAATCCCTTCTTGTTTTGACAGGACTTCAAAACGTTATTCTAGCTTTGAACCAGACTCAGGACTGCCAACGGCGCATCACGTTTTTTTGGAAGGGACCGGGTTGACCAGGGAAGAAAGTTAACTGGATAGTTCCAACGAGGTAAAGTTCACTTTTGATGAACCATAAGGGTAGAGCGCAGTGTACTGATAGAAGTGTGGCTCCCCGAGCTGGACTCGAACCAGCGACCCAATGATTAACAGTCATTTGCTCTACCAACTGAGCTATCGGGGATCAAAAGATAAGGTGAATGATACCTTGCTTGTTGTGCCTGTCAAGTTACTGAGTACCAGAAGCTGGTACTCAGTAAAAATAGTCGGTCAGGTCAGGGCCGCTTGAAGTCTGTCCAGAGCCTTTTCCAGCGCTTCATCGCTGGTGGCAAATGATAGTCTCATGCAGCCATCAGAACCAAAGGCAGAGCCGGGAACCAGGGCAACGCCTTTTTCCAGGAAGAGAGCTGCCAGATCCGTATCCTTGGTAAAGCCCAGCTTTTTCATTGCTTCACTGAAATCAGCAAAAGCGTAGAAAGTACCGTCACCCTCAATAGCGCTCACGCCCGGCAGTTGATTCAATCGGCCAACAACGTAGTCATGGCGCTTCTTAAACACCTTGACCATCGCTTTCACGCAATCCTGTGACCCATTCAGTGCCTCAACGGCAGCAGCCTGGGCGATAGAGCAGGGGTTGGAGGTGCTCTGGGACTGGATTTTTTTCATGTTTTTGATCAGCCACTCTGGCCCGCCAGCGTAACCGATCCGCCAGCCGGTCATGGAGTAAGCCTTGGAGACGCCGTTCAGAACAATCGTGCGGTCATAGAGTTCAGGGCAGACCATCAGGATGTTGCAGAAAGGCTCTTCAGTCCAGAGGATATGCTCATACATATCATCGGTGGCGATCATTACCTCCGGGTACTTTTTCAGCACATTGCCTAGCGCTTCGAGCTCTTTGCGGTTATAAGCGGTTCCGGTCGGGTTTGAGGGGCTGTTGAGTACCACCAGTCTGGTTTTGTCAGTGATGGCGGCTTCCAGTTGCCCGGGAGTGATTTTGAAGCGGTTTTCCAGACCGGCTTCTACGATAACCGGCACACCCTCGGCGATGACCACCATATCCGGGTAAGATACCCAGTAAGGGGCTGGAATAATGACCTCATCACCTTTGTTCAGCAGTGCCAGGGCCAGGTTGAAGAAGCTCTGTTTGCCGCCGCAGGAAACCAGAATCTGGCTTTGGCTGTATTCAAAGCCATTATCCCGCTTGAATTTATCAATAATGGCCTGTTTCAGCTCGGTGGTTCCATCCACGGCAGTGTATTTTGTTTTCCCTTCAGCGATGGCTTTGACCGCTGCGGCTTTAATATGCTCCGGAGTGTCGAAATCGGGCTCTCCGGCACCCAGGCCAATAATGTCATGTCCGGCAGCTCTCAGTTCGGCAGCCTTGGCGGTGACTGCCAGAGTTGGAGATGGCTTGACCATTTGCACGCGTTGGGATGGATGACCAGTCACAGTTTTCCTCATTTATGGTTGTAACACTGAGAATTATAATGCTGTTTGCCTTCCGCTATTGGCTGGAGAAGTTCTCCCGGAGTCTGTGTAAGCTCTCTGCTGGTTTGGTTAGACTTCCTGTGGCGGAAACTATCTACCAATAGCTGTACTATAACGGTGATGAGTAGCAATTATCCGTCATGCGACCAACAGAAGGCATCATACACAATACGATGTACCGTTGGTATGCGTTTGTCGGTTACCGTTGGCAAATTTTTCTGCTCCAGATGGAAGGGTAGCATGAGTCGATCGTTTAAAGTTTCTTCCCGCTTCGGTCCTGCCGGTGATCAACCGGTTGCTATTGAACAGCTGGTCAAGGGCATTGATGCTGGCCTTGCCTGCCAGACATTGCTGGGGGTAACAGGCTCCGGCAAGACCTTCACGGTGGCCAATGTGATCGAAAAAATACAGCGGCCGACGATCATCATGGCCCACAACAAAACACTGGCCGCACAACTCTATGGTGAGTTCAAGGAGTTCTTTCCAGACAATGCCGTGGAGTATTTTGTCTCCTACTATGACTATTACCAGCCAGAAGCCTACGTACCTACGTCAGATACCTATATCGAGAAAGATGCATCGGTTAATGAACATATTGAACAAATGCGTCTCTCTGCCACCAAGGCCCTGATGGAACGACAGGATGCGATTATTGTGGCAACGGTCTCGGCCATTTATGGTCTGGGTGATCCACAGTCCTATCTGAAAATGATGATGCATCTGGACCGTGGAGACAGGGTGGATCAGCGAACCATTCTGCGTCGCCTGGCGGAATTGCAATACACGCGCAACGATGCGGATTTTCGGCGGGCCACTTACCGTGTTCGTGGTGATGTTATTGATATTTTTCCCGCTGAATCGGAAAAAGAGGCGGTCCGTTTGGAGCTGTTTGACGATGAACTGGAAGCCATCAGCGAGTTTGATCCGTTGACTGGCGAGGTTCTGAGAAAATTGCCCAGGGCGACCATATATCCAAAAACTCACTATGTGACCCCCAGACAGACCATCCTGGATGCAGTGGAAGCCATTAAGGTTGAGCTGGTGGATAGGCTCAATGCCTTGCGCGATAACAACAAGCTGGTGGAAGCTCAGCGACTTGAACAGCGCACGCAGTTTGATCTGGAAATGATGATTGAGCTGGGTTACTGCACCGGCATTGAAAACTATTCCCGCTATCTCTCCGGCAATAAACCCGGCGAGGCACCGCCAACCCTGTTTGACTACATCCCGGATAATGCATTGCTGGTGATTGATGAATCCCATGTGACTGTGCCGCAGATCGGTGCCATGTATAAAGGGGATCGCTCTCGAAAAGAGACACTGGTGGAGTATGGTTTCCGCCTGCCTTCTGCCCTGGATAACCGTCCTATGAAATTTGAAGAGTGGGAAGGACGACGGCCGCAGACTATTTTTGTCTCTGCGACACCGGGTAAGTACGAGGAAGAGAACCAGGGGCAGGTGGTTGATCAGGTGGTCAGGCCTACCGGTCTGGTGGACCCGGAAATTGAGGTCCGACCGGCCTCCTCCCAGGTGGATGATCTGCTGATGGAGATTAATAAAACCGTTGCCAAAGAGGAGCGGGTGCTGGTCACGGTGCTCACCAAACGTATGGCCGAGGACTTAACTGAGTTTTTGCATGAGCAGGGTGTCCGGGTACGTTATCTGCATTCAGATATTGATACGGTGGAACGGGTAGAGATTATCCGTGACTTGCGTATTGGTGCCTTTGATGTGCTGGTGGGTATCAACCTGCTGCGGGAAGGCCTTGATATGCCAGAGGTCTCCCTGGTCACTATTCTCGACGCCGATAAGGAAGGCTTTCTGCGTTCTGACCGTTCATTGATTCAGACCATTGGCCGTGCCGCCCGAAACATTAATGGCCGGGCAATTCTCTATGGTGATCGGATGACCGGCTCCATGGAGCGGGCAATCAGCGAGACCAGGCGGCGTCGCAAAAAGCAGATGGCCTACAACAAGAAACACAATATTACGCCAAAAGGTGTTGTCAAATCGGTGGCTGATATCCTTGAAGGGGCTGTTGTGCCCGGACGGAAGAAAGGCACTAAAGCTCATAGAGCAGTGGCAGAGCCGGGAACTGAGTATCAGGTTCCCATGACCCCGGACGTCATGGCCGCGACCATCAAGAAGCTGGAAGCAAAAATGATGGAGCACTCCCGTAACCTGGAGTTTGAACAGGCTGCTGCTGTCAGGGATGAAATTGTCTTGCTCAGAGAGCAGGTTTTAAAACACTGAGAGTAGGTATTTACACTGTTAGAATTAAGCTGATTGAAGTGTTGCATTTTTTAGCTGCATTGATAATATACGCACCACTTCAGTCGGTTAGCTCAGTTGGTAGAGCACCACCTTGACATGGTGGGGGTCGCTGGTTCAAGTCCAGTACCGACTACCATTTTTTCTTCATCCTGCATTCCTGCTCCCTCGTTCACTCCTAAACAAATTTTTTTTTTTGCTACCGGGTGGTCTCTGGGTCAGGTGCCTCTTCCATTTCCATTAGCTGATACCACTTCGCATCCAGTGCTTTCAACAGTTTTCCGCTGTCGTCTTTTGTATCAACCAGCCAGCCAGATGGGCAGTCAATAGAACGATAGCAGCGGATGACGGTTCTGCGGCGGTTTTTCTGGACCGGATAAAAATGAGTGGTCACCTGGTCTCCAGGCTGAAAAGGCATTTTCATGGCAGACTTCTGATATTTACCTGGTTTAGTAATCGACTTCGCATGTTGCTGTATTGCCTGTAAGGCTGACTGCTGAGACTATAAATAATATATCGGGTTTCTCAAAGCGGTTTCATTGGCGTGAAACAAGCTATTACATTCCTTGGGAACTATTCATATTTAGACTATCCAGCCTGTTTGCGCTGAACAGTTTACATCGGCTTATCAGGAATTGACTTTACCAGGGGACTGAACTGCCTTCGACCGCAGGTCAGCCTGACTTCGCCAGTAGATAGCACGGCAGATATTGGGGGAGACTTTGCGTTAACGCGATCGGCTGCATCTGATCAAGATGGTCCATCAGTGAAGATGAGTTCTATGTCAATAATGGCTCTTTGGAGGGTACCATGAGATTGATCGATGGATAGTAAAAGAAGATTTATTGCTGCCCAGGGTTTAAGGCAGCATTTCATGCTTTTTTTACGACAGTAAACTTATATTTTCCTGAAAAGGATTTAAATTTTCAGTCTGATAAGCATCAGCTTAAACACGTGCCCACCAACTTTCAATTCGACCTTTTCCTGCTTTAAAAGCAGCTTCACTAGCAGCCCCGGCTCTCTTAGCTGCCTGTAAGTATTGCCCATCCGCTAGCTCTTCCTTCATCTTTGAGGTATTTGTCCTCATTGCTTCTTCGTTTGTAAGGATAGCCAACTCTGATTTTGATTCATCTCTGGATTTTTTAAGGGCTGCTCGTGCTTCCTGACTACGATAAAAGTGAAGTGTTAAACTCACATTGCAAGTAAATATTTTAAAGTAATGTTTAAACTTTTCTAGCCAGACAATTTTACGCTTGGAAAGATCTTTTCCGCCAATTTCAACCTTGCCTGGTTGAGGTGCTCTTTTAGCATGTACTTGTTCAGTCTCTCGGTCAAATGCTTTACCTCTTCCAGTTTTTTTAGTGTCTTTAGGTTTTCCAGCTCTTCCAGCTTTTTCAGCTTTTTCAGCTTTTCCAGCGATTTTATTGTTAAGTTCACTAGCGGCTTGAGCAAATGATGCAGCGCTATTTTTAAATTCTTTAGATTGTTTATTTGTTTTTCCGAGTCTAGCCCCACGATTTTCAAATTGAGGCTGCGTCGGTGGTGTATGCCCTGTTCCCTTGAAAAAAACAAACATAGTCCGTACTCCTTTCTAGACCAATTTTTTCGTCAATATATGGAATAATGAGTAAAGGTAAAATTATACTTTAGTATCATTTCTCTATAAAAATAAGCTAATCTATTGATCTATATAGAATTAT
Organism: Endozoicomonas sp. ALE010; assembly: GCF_049310165.1. Lineage (NCBI taxonomy): Bacteria > Pseudomonadati > Pseudomonadota > Gammaproteobacteria > Oceanospirillales > Endozoicomonadaceae > Endozoicomonas > Endozoicomonas sp. ALE010. Next base: position 100,503 of record NZ_JBLYNV010000011.1, read on the forward strand.
ATTAAATCAGGTGGTTGCTTTCAGTTTTAAAAGTGACGGATGGCTGCCAGGATGCCTTGTCTGTAAATTGCAGAGCCATTCTTTTGCAAGCCTGCTGGCCACGACTTGGTCTGTTTTCCCTGAAGGCAAACGGGTTATATGTGCTATTATTGCCGCTCAGAATAAAGGAGTGGTTATGACCGTTGCTATTATAATGGGGTCCAGGTCCGACTGGCCCACGATGCAGCATGCAGCTGAAATGTTGGAAAATTTCGGCATCGACTACGAAACAAGGGTTGTTTCTGCCCATCGCACTCCACAACTACTGGCAGATTATGCCTCTCAGGCTGCTGCCCGGGGAATCAAAGTGATTATTGCCGGTGCCGGGGGGGCTGCACACCTGCCGGGAATGGCTGCCGCCTTTACCAGCCTGCCGGTGCTGGGGGTTCCTGTTAAATCCAGGGCATTGAACGGTATCGACTCGTTATTGTCTATATGCCAAATGCCCAAAGGTGTTGCAGTCGGTACTCTGGCCATTGGCGATGCCGGGGCGGCCAATGCCGGTCTGTTGGCAGCACAGATTCTTGGTTGTCAGCAGCCAGAGTTGCAGGCCAGAATTGATGATTTCAGGAAGCTGCAAACCGAAACTGTATTAGCGAATCCTGATCCTGCCGAGTGATAAAAAGCAGTATGAATATTCTAGTGTTAGGCGCGGGCCAGCTTGCACGCATGATGAGTCTTGCGGGCGCACCGCTGAATATCAATATCCTCTCCTATGATGTCGGCTCCACAAAGCTGATGCATCCCCTGACGCTTCAGGTCAGCGATCAAACCCTTTCACAGGCTATTGCTGAATGTGACGCCATCACCGCTGAGTTTGAGCATATTCCTGACGATGTGCTGACTCTGTGTGCTGCCTCCGGAAAGTTTTATCCTGGTAAGCAGGCCATTAAAGTCGGCGGTGATCGCAGCATGGAGAAAGCGTTACTGGATAAAACCGGTGTGCCCTGTGCGCCTTACCAGCTGATCACCGATCGTTCTCACTTTGATGCAGTCATCAAGAAGCTTGGGCTGCCACTGGTTATTAAAACCTGTCAGGCCGGCTATGACGGTAAAGGGCAGTGGCGGGTCTGGTCAGACAGTGATATTGAGCAGATCTGGTCGGAAATGTCAGAATTTCTGGCTGTTGGCAGTGAACATTCACCCCACTCGATTATTGCCGAAAAAATGATTCCCTTTCAGCGCGAGGTGTCGGTCATTGGTGCCCGGGACAAACAGGGTAATATGGCTATTTATCCGGTCACTGAGAATGAGCATACCAATGGGGTTCTGACGCTATCTATTGCGAAATCCATCTCTACCGGGATTCATCAACAGGCGGTGGACGCCTTCAGCAAGCTGGCTGCTGAAATGGACTATGTCGGGGTCCTGGCCATCGAGTTTTTTGATGTGGATGGCCAGCTGATGGTGAATGAGATAGCCCCCCGGGTGCATAACTCCGGCCATTGGACCCAGCAGGGAACCCTGTGCAGTCAATTTGAAAACCATCTCAGGGCCATTGCCGGTTTACCCCTTGGCACCACTGAAGCCATTGGCCCCAGTGCCATGATTAACGTTCTGGGTCAGCCTGATATTCCCGCTGAAGTGTTGTCCGTTGCCAATGTCACCAGCCACTGGTACGGCAAAAGCCAGCGCCCCGGTCGTAAAATGGGGCACATCAATCTGGTGGCTGAGTCAGAAGAGGCGCTGGGTGAAATGCTGGTGGCTCTCTCTGCGTTTTTACCTGAAGATGACTATCCCGGGGTTGCCCGGCGAGGTCTGGATTTATCACTGGACTAATTCAAAGATTTTCCTTTCAAACCGGGGGCGATGTAACTGAATGGTTATGTCGGCTTCTCTATTATCTACCGAAGTTTGGCTTGATTCTCTCTTATCATTTTTTATTCAAGCAAGATGCTTTTTGATCAGGAACTGCAATCAAGCATAACTTCAACCCATTCTCCATTAATATCGAAACAGAACAACTTCCACAGGGTTAGTCATAGGATGTTAGTACAACTGACAAATCGGTTAGTGATTTATATAAAAGCACATTGTTAACTAGCCAATGATCTGAATAGAACCTGTCCGACAGTTTTTAACATACAAGGTGAAATGTAATGGATACCAGCAGACCCCCAGGATTATTAAATGAATCCTATACTTATATCAAAAACACGCTGGCAGAATTTGAAGCAATTCATAAGAATCATCAATTGGCAGAACTGAACATTTCCCTTGAATTGAAACACGCTGGCGATCCTCATGAGGGCGAGGTATGGCATCGAAAAGTTAAGGTAGTTCAATCTGATACCTCTTTGCAGCAACGTTTTTTAAGCCTTTTCACAACAGAGGGTCGTAAGCAACGCCGACAAAATCATGAAGCGGCTGCTTTATTCCGTGGTCAGTTATGGGAATTACTCCAAACTGAAAAAACGCCTTACATTCTAAAAAAACAGGTCATACAGGCCGTGGAAAATGGCGTTCTGCCTTTTCTTAAAGAATCAGAGTATAAAGCGATAGTCAGTAGTCAGGATACCATTCTAATTAACCCGAAAGAACGTAAAATTTTCCGTGAAGCCGCTGGATTTCTGAAAAAAGAACTTTCCAGATTGTTGTCTCGCCTACCCCGGGTGACGTTGGATGATAGCAGAGAAGTGCTGAAAGCCTATTATAAACTCATTATTCTGTCACCGGAATTGTTACCGGATGAGCATAAAGCTCACAAAGCTTTCAGAAAGCTGGAAAAGCATTTTCGTAATACCCGGCAATCGGTTGGTTTTACTGACCTGAAAGATACCATCGCCCTGTCCGTTTTACATGACATTCGGGAGGAGCTGTCGCTTGCAGAGTATCAACAATTAACGAAACGAATCGGTAATGTATTTACCAAACCATACTCCCCTCGTAAGCGGGCTTTGCGGAATGCACTTAACCTGATTTTTGGTAATGGCCTGGGTAGTTCGTCTGTGCAGGGCCATCCACGGGAGTTGGTTTCTGCCAGGGATCTGGCCTTGCTTAAAGATAGCTATCAGGGGCTATTTTTTCGTTACTCGCGAGTACACCGGCTAGAGGAAAATCTGTTTGCCGACGGTCGTGCTGTAGCGGCCAGAATAAGTCGATTACCCAGTGAATTGAGAACGCTTGATCTGGACCGGGTTAAACAAGACTTTCAGCAGTATGAGTCCTTAAGGAGCACTTTGTCCGCAGAAAAACAGGAACAAGACCAGGAATTTAAAGCACTCGAAGCCCGTTGCAAAACACATCGGGCCTTGATAGCAGAGGGTCGGGCGGCATTATTGCATGTTCAGCTGACTCAAGGGCGGCTCTGGGAGTTAAATCTGTTATTAGAAGGTATAGGAAAGGCCAATATCTATGGTACTGATTCTGAACACAATCAGCAGATGTTCAAAAAGCTGCTGGATTTGGCTCAGTTAAGAGGACCACAAGTGGATTTAGCCCAGCTGGACTGGATCATAGCGCAGAACAAGAAAGCCAACAGACATCCGAATGTTGCCATTGAAGGCGCTGGGCCAACAGGGCTGATGCTGGCTTTCACCCAGTTTCAGGAGGGGGCCAATGTCTCAGTGTTTGAGAAACGGAGCACTGCATATAACCGGGTGCAAGTGGTTCGACTGGACCCTAAATGGATGGATATGCTGAAATTTTATCTTGGAGAACATTACTACGACCTGTTCGGTGAAAATGGACAGGCTGGAAAGGGTATGGTTCGTACGGATGGTTTGGGAGAAAAGGCAGGCGAAATTGTCACTCACCGGCTGGAAGAGGCTCTGAATCATAGACTGGCTGACCTGATGGCACGCAATTACGATCATACTTCCCAGCGTGATGACCCGCAGAAAAACCGATTGGAGCGGTTAGCTGCCTATGAAATGACCAGGGTAGAGGCCGGTGAACAAGGCTATACAGTACAGGCTAAATATCACCCCGGGAATGATCCCTCTCCCTTTGCCAGCGGCAAGAAAAAGCCACCTGCCGGTTATCAGAAACCTGAAGCAACGGTAACCCGTCCTGTGGATTTAGTGATTTGCGCCGGGGGTAAACATAGTCAGCTGCGTAATAAATATATGCGGGACAGGGCCGTAACGTCTGCCCGAAGCTATGGTGTCTGTTCCTGGGAAGGCCCAAAGGACCAGCCCCTGCAAAATGATCGGCTGGAAACTTTTCCGGATTTTCGCGGGGTGGTGGTACTTAATCAACAGTTTCAGCAGTTTTTCCAGGAGCAGATGCTATCTCAGGTGGAAAGGATTGAGGGGCTGAGTTCAGATGAGCGAAGATTGCTTGGCCAGCAAACCCATGAGCAGTCCAGCGGTGTTCGCAGCCTGCAGTCATCCATCCATGGAAGAGTGATGAAGACCCGGTGTTTTGACAATAACAACCTGGTTTATATCGGGATGGAGTTGCCTGAAGCATTTACTCAATTCTGCCATAAGGTTAAGCAAAAGTTAGCTGCATTACCGGTGCCAGATCTGGATCAAAATGGCGATAAACGATCAGCAGCCGACCAGAAAGCTTGGCGTAATCAGCGCGTAGCCAAGGTGCAGAAAGCGCTTTCCAAGGCTTGGTTCCAAACAGTGGCACACAGCTATGGTATTGACCAGTCGCTGGGTGTTACTCAGGAAATGATTGATGACTCATCGGTGGCGGTATTCTATTTACAGCAACGCCGGGTTGGGCGAAATGTGATAAAGAAAAAATCAGGCTCCCGTCAAGTGATGATCACTGCTGCTGGTGATGCTGCTACTACTCCCCATTTTATGACCGGCAGCGGCCTGACTGGAGCCAGGGAGAATGTGCTGCATCTGCAAAACTACACAAGGGATGTGTGGAACGGACCAAGAATATATCAGGAATATGGGCTGGAACAAAGGCAGGACAGGCTTGAGCA